>JBFJVR010000007.1:0-18027 GCA_041624095.1 Oleiphilaceae bacterium | reverse complement strand
CCGGAATATCGCGATCATAGACAAAGGCGAAATTCTGGAAAATACCAGTAAAAAGTCACTGCTTAAGCAGTTACACACCGAGACTTTTATTTTGGATCTACAAGTCCCGTTGCAAGCATTGCCGGACTTTGAAAACTTCGATGCAAAAATCAATTCAGAGGGACAATTGGAGGTGATCGTGCACAAAGACCGAAGCATTAATGCCCTATTTGAGCAGCTTTCGCGTCATGACGTGCAAGTGAGTAGCTTGCGGGCTAAATCAAACCGGCTCGAAGAGTTGTTTCTGTCTCTGGTTGAAACCAGTCAGAGCGACTCAGATCAGAGCCCGGCTAAGGAGCGTGTATAATTATGCCTATCGCACAAGTTTGGGTTGCGTTTCAGACTATTGTCACTAAAGAAATACGGCGTTTTATGCGCATTTGGGCACAAACTCTCCTCCCGCCAGCAATTACCATGGCCTTGTACTTCGTTATTTTCGGCAACCTGATTGGTTCTAGAATTGGCGTAATGGACGGTCACGACTACATGGACTTTATCGTTCCCGGGCTTATCATGATGTCGGTTATTACTAATTCCTATGCGAATGTCGTGTCGTCATTTTTCGGTATGAAGTTTCAGCGCAGCATTGAAGAGATCTTGGTGTCGCCAGTGCCTAATTGGGTTGTGTTGCTGGGTTACGTCGCTGGCGGGGTGGCCCGAGGGCTGGCAGTCGGGTTTATTGTCACCTTGCTGTCCTTGGGTTTTACGGATCTAAGCATTCATAATCTTGGGGTTACTGCCAGCGTCGTATTGCTGACGGCGGTATTGTTTTCACTAGGAGGGTTTATCAATGCTGTTTACGCTACCAAGTTCGACGACATATCGATTGTGCCGACCTTTGTGCTGACTCCCTTAACCTATTTAGGCGGAGTGTTTTATAGTATTTCTTTGCTGCCTGAGTTTTGGCAGGGGGTGTCGAAGTTCAATCCTATCCTTTATATGGTCAATACCTTTCGCTACGGTATTTTGGGAGTCAGTGACGTTGATGTGGTGTTTGCCTATGGCATGATCATCGCTTTTATCGTATTACTATTCAGCTTTTCTCTCAGTTTGCTGAACAAGGGTATTGGAATCCGCAATTAGTGGGACGGTGTTGATGAGTGTAGAACAAAGCCAGCTGGGTAAGGCAACCCGCTACGATAGTCAGTATGATCCACAGCTTCTGTTCCCGATAGCCAGACACGAGAACAGGTCAGGCATCGGTATCACAAATGCATTGCCGTTTCAGGGTGAAGATCTCTGGACCTGCTATGAGTTGTCGTGGCTGGAGACTGGTGGTAAGCCTGCAGTTGCAGTGGCCGAATTTAGAGTGCCGGCCTCTTCGCCTAATATCATCGAATCCAAGTCGTTTAAGTTATATCTTAACTCGCTTAATCAGCGCGAGTTTGTCTCGCGTGATGCACTCAAATTGACATTGGAGGGGGACCTGTCCAAGGTCGCAGGTGCTGAGGTAAATGTGCGCTTATATGGTCTGGACGAGCAGCAATTGGACGAGATGCGTCCTGACAATTGCTGGCGTAGTCTCGATGAGATTGATGCAACAGGCTTTGTGTATCAACCAGAAGCGGGCTTGTTAACATTGAACGGCATTGAAGAGGTTGAAGAACGGCTCTATTCTAACCTTTTGCGCTCCAATTGCCCGGTTACCGGGCAGCCCGATTGGGGAAGTGTCTTTGTTCATTACAGCGGCCGCGCGATATGTCATCAGTCCTTGTTGCGCTACATCGTATCTTTTCGTCAATGTCAGGATTTTCACGAGCACTGTGTTGAGCGTATGTTCCAAGACCTAATGGCGAAATGCGGCTGCGAAAGCCTTAGTGTTTATGCACGCTATACACGTCGCGGTGGTCTGGATATTAATCCTTATCGTGCTAGCCCCGGTCTACCCCTCGAAGCACCTGCTTTGCGCTTGATTCGTCAGTAACTTTTGACTGGCTGGGGGTGTGCTGGTTAGCCTGATAGGAATTAAGCTCAGGAATCTTTCAGTTTTTCTGCCGCGCGTTCAAGTGCACGCACGACTTGTTCTTTTTCTTCGGTACCAATTTTGTCGGTGTCTACATAGAGCGCAAAGCCTTCTGTCTCGTGCTCAATAAAGCTTTGGCCTGCGCCAATGTCACGACGAAAATCAATGACCTGGTAAATAGGTACGGGTCTCGCAAAGCCCTTCACGGTAATCTCACCTTTGTCGCGGCACATGACTTTATCTTTTACCAGTGAAAAGGTCTCGTAGGAGACGAGAATTTCACCCGGTTCAGCTAGAGTTTCTAGGCGCGAGGCGAGATTTACCTCCTTGCCGATGATGGTGTAGTCCATGCGGTTTTCTGCACCGAAGTTACCAACGGTACTGTAACCGGTACTGATGCCGATACGGATTTGTAAGGGCGTTTTGATTCCCTGGCTTTGCCATTTCTGACGCAGGATCTTCATGTGCTTGCGCATTTCGATCGACATCGCCACGCAAGCCAGAGTGTCTTCTTTTGCTCCCCGGCTGGTAGGGTCACCGAAGAAAATCATAATACTATCGCCAACAAACTTATCGATTGTGCCGCCGTATTTAAGTGCGATCTGCGACATTTCGTTAAAGTAGCTGTTCAATAACTCGGTCAAGCCTTCAGGCTCCATTTCTTCGGCAAGCTCGGTAAAACCTTTGATGTCAGAGAAGAAGATTGTCAGCTTCTTGCGCTGGGTTTCGAGCCGGACATCCCGCTCTCCGGTAAAGATTGACTGCCAAACCTGAGGTGACAGATATTTCGCGAGTTTGTGCGATAAGGAGATCGACTGTTCACGTTGATGTTGAATCTGCGATTTTGCTTTAACTAGTGCTTTTGCCTGCTGGTGAGTATAGTAAGCGGTTACTGACACGTAAATTCCCGTACCCAGGCCTGCGACGATGCTGACCAGCGCAGGCTCAGCGGGAGCAAAATGCAGCCCGAAAATCATCGACGACACGATTAGTGAGATCAGGGTGACTAAATTGCCGAGTAACCAGACCCTGATGCCGCCTACGATGATGAAGCTGAAACTGGCCATGAGCAGAGATAACATGCTGGTCGTTAAGCTGAAATCTATCAGCACGATACTCAAGCCAACCAGAGCGCCGTCGATCAATAAGGTGTTTTCCCGGGCGCTTGCGCTTTGATGCAGCTTCAGGAAACGAATAATGAAATAAAGTAGATGAGGCCAGAGCATGGCAGCAGGAACAAACCAGATTAATCCTGAGCTGAAGTGCCCTTCTAATATCCCGGTAATGATGGTGATACTCGATGCCAGATAGGCGAGAACGCGGCCGTTATAGGCGGGCATCACCGATGGTGGGGGTTCATCTCTTAGCTTGAGCTGTTTTGGAATCATAAGTACATCTGGGCTGATATGCACTTAGGCATACCCCAACCTCGCAATCAATCGCTAGTAGGTTGCGGTTTTCCAGCATGTGCAGATAGATATGGCCAATAGGGCATTCACCTGCTTTATTATAGTGCCCCGTGTATCTGGATACATAGAGAACGTTAGTTCAGTGCTAGTCATCAACAACCTGGGTAATTGTCTTCAGCCATTATGCAATATCCGTTAGAATGGCCGTCGACAAGTGGACGGCCGTTAGGTTAGCAGTTCCGTGGCCGCTAAACAATTCCCTTATAACGGATGGATCTTTCGGGCCCGAACAATGAATGAAGCTATTGTAGATTTACTTTGTCAGAGAGTGTCTTTCCCGCGCTTGGCAGAGCCGGCTCCCGAGGCGGAAGCGTTAGACAAAATATATCGTGCTGCCTTACGGGCGCCAGATCATATGCTATTGCGCCCCTGGCGTTATTTAGTGATTCAGGGCGAAGGGCGCGAGGCCTTGGGGGAGTTGCTTTGTGAAGCAGGGCGAGAGCAATGCGGCGGTTATATTTCGACGGCCCAAGCCGAAAAGTACCGTGCGATGCCGCTACGGGCGCCTATGATTCTGGTTGGTGTTTCGCTTAATGTTGATCATCCTAAAGTCCCTGCGGAAGAGCAGGTCTTGTCGTGTGGAGCGGGTATTTCCTACATGCTGCTAGCCTTGCAGGCGCAAGGCTTTGGAGGGATATGGCGTACCGGCCCCTTGGCCCAGAATCCGCGCTTAAAATCCGGCTTGGGCATTGCGCCGCACGAGTCTTTAGTTGGCTTTCTCTATCTCGGCACGCCGGTGGGAGAAGCAAAGCCTTTGCCTGACTTAAAGGCCGAAGACTACTTCCTTGATTGGCCGGGCAGCGACCAGGGCTAAGGCGGGCGCGTTGCAGGATGTCGACGCGTGCTTTTTAACCATCTCTGCGTACTTTATTTCAGATACCTGATAGGCCAGCCCGCTTTGTGATGCCGAATCAGGCAGTATCCGCCAGCCATCTCTTAGGCTTATTTCTTTGGATTCCCCAGTCTTAAGGTCTCCCTGTTTTCATATTCTTCTGGTCTGTTCCTTGCTTTGTTTCTTCCGGGTGCCGATGTTGCCTTTTACCTGTTGTTCGAGAGTGGAAGTGAATTGCCGTAGGCAAGCAGCGTAAAAAATATAAATCATTGAAATAAAAGAACGTTATATTTTGGCACTGCAATTGCTTTATAAGTTTCAAAGCGTTTCGTCCGGCAAGTCTTGTTATTGCTTGGTTGGAGCGCGCTAACAGTTTTGTCGAGCGGGTCTGGGGTGTGATCGGTCCGCGGCAGTAGTTGAGGCAGGCAGGAGAATAAATATGGCAATTTCCTTTGAGAATGCACTGGGCATACATGCTCAGGCGCTGGAGGTTCGTTCTTCGCGAGCAGAAATTCTAGCGAATAATCTGGTGAATGCCGACACGCCCGGGTTCAAGGCTCGCGATATTGATTTCAAAAAAATGCTGGGGCAAACGATGGATCAAGCAATGGCCATGACCACAACAAACGGTAAACATTTGCCACATTCCCAGCTGGAAGCGGCAGATGCCTTGCTGTACCGCGCGCCAATGCAGCCTTCGGTGGATGGCAATACCGTAGATACTCAGCAGGAAATGGCAGCGTTCACCAAGAATGCCATGGACTATCAGGCAAGTTTCCAGTTTTTGAACAGCAAGTTCAA
The DNA here is from genome assembly GCA_041624095.1 of Oleiphilaceae bacterium. Lineage (GTDB taxonomy): Bacteria > Pseudomonadota > Gammaproteobacteria > Pseudomonadales > Oleiphilaceae > PZPK01. Next base: position 12,923 of record JBFJVR010000007.1, on the reverse strand, counting down.
AGGGCTGACCAGCGCGATTAAAGGTGATTGATTATGTCGCTTAACCGAATTTTTGATATTGCCGGTTCTGGTATGTCGGCCCAATCGATTCGTTTGAATACCACCGCAAGTAACATTGCCAATGCCGATAGTGCGGCGAGCAGCGTGGATGAGGTTTACCGGGCGCGCAAGCCTGTCTTTGCCGCAATACGGCAGGATGCCATGATGCGCCAGTCCCAAGCAGGTATGAGCGATATGCCGGAGTCTCAGGGGGTTCAGGTGAAGGGTATTGTCGAGAGCGATGCGGCTCTGGAAATGCGCTTTGAGCCAGATCATCCTATGGCCGATGAGCGCGGATATGTCATGTATCCAAACGTCAATGTGGTGGAAGAGATGGCCGATATGCTTTCGGCATCACGTAGCTTTCAAACTAATGTTGATGTGATGGATGCTGCAAAAAGTATGATGCAACGGATTTTGACTCTGGGCCAGTAGCCTTAGATCAGTAATAGAGAGGAGAAAATTGTGACCGAAATTAATAGTAGTGCCGCCTCCGACGTTCTTGCTGACTATCGCTATGAGCCGAAAGTACGCAGCGGAAGTTCCAACGAGTTGGGCAAGAACGAATTTATGGAGTTGATGATTGCGCAGTTGGAAAATCAAAGCCCGCTGGATCCGCAAGATAACGGCGAGTTTATTTCCCAGTTGGCGGAATTTAGTGCCTTGGAAGAAATGGAAACGCTGAATTCGACAGTGAATAATTTTGCGACGCAATACCAGTCGACCCAGGCGCTTCAAGCCTCCGCGATGGTGGGGCGAACAGTTTTGGTTCCAGGTACTGAGGCACCGCTCGCTGCAAATGGAACGTTGGCGGGTATGGTTGACCTGCCATCGAGTACCGGCGCAATGAGTATCAGCATATTTAATCAGTCGGGCGAGCTGGTGAACCGTTTTGATATGGGGCAACAAACTGCCGGTTCTATTCCCTTTGTGTGGGATGGTACGAATTCGAAGGGCGAAGCGATGCCTTATGACGAATATTCAATTAAGGCCGAGGCCAGTTTAGGAGGCAAGACAACGCAGTTAAGTACGTTGTTGTCTGCCAATGTAAACAGTGTCTCGATCGCTCAGGGGGGCGCAATTTCGCTCAACCTGTCAGGAATGGGTTCCGTACCGTTAGAGAATGTACGTGAAATCAACTAATAATCAGAAAGTAGAGGTGTATCATGCCGTTTAACGTTGCACTAAGTGGTTTACGGGCTTCATCTACGGACCTTGAAGTAACGGGTAATAACATTGCCAATGCCAGCACAGTGGGTTTTAAGCGCTCGCGAACTGAATTTGGTGATATTTACTCCAATAGTTTTTTTGGCGGTGGCGCAACATCCATCGGTGATGGTGTGACGGTGCAAAACGTGCGTCAACTTCATAGCCAAGGGAATGTGAGTTTTACTGATAACAGTCTGGATCTGGCGATTACCGGTAACGGGTATTTGATTCTGAGTGATCAGGGAGAGGCCAAGTATTCAAGAGCCGGGCAGCTGGGGGTAAATAAGGACGGTTTTCTGGTCAACAATACCGGCATGCGGGTGCAGGGTTTTCAAGCCAACTCCGAGGGTACGGTATCCGGGGTACTCGACGACCTGGTGGTCGAAACAAGTGACTTGCCGCCTCGCAGAACCACATTGGTTGAAGGGGTCTTAAATCTTGATTCGTCCGAACTGGTGTTGACACAAAGTGGCGCGACCGTCGACACCGATGGTACATCTATCGGTGTGGTGCAGGCGGGCACGCAAAACGGTTATGGTGCGCAAACGGTAAATGTAACATTGGCAGATGGTTCTGCATCACAAGTAGTGATTGCGGCCAACTCGACTGCCGGTGCCATTGCTGCGCAGTTTAGTGCGCTAGAGGGGGTTGATGCGACGGCAACGACGACAGCTACTATTCTGGCTGCCTCGTATCAAAACAACTCCAGTGCGATGAATATTACGCTGAACGGAATTAACTTTCAGCCTTCCGGTGGTGGCGTAGCACAGCAGCTCGCTGATTTGGGGAGCAAGATTAATGCTTCGGCGCTGGTGGGTGTGACAGCGGTGATAGATCCCAATACCAATGACCTGCGAATTATTCAGGATCAGGGGGCTGACCTCGTGTTTGGCTTTGCGGGTGGTGGTACCGATACTTTTGATATTGAAGGCACGGATGCTGCTGGTCCGACCTCGTTAACCTTGAATAACGGGCAAACTCAGGCTGCAGTGGGTGGTGAAGTAACCTTTATTCTTGATGACGATGTGTTGTTGTCAAATGCCGGCGCGACGACGCCAATTATCGCCAGTTTTACCGGCGAGCCCTTTGTTAATAACCTGTTTGATCCAAATGATCCGGGTACCTATAACCATGCTACTTCGACTTCTATATTCGATAGCTTGGGGAATGCCCACGTGATGACAATGTATTTTGTGAAGCAGCAGGACAGTGCATCGACTCAGCCAAATACCTGGCAAATGCATGTGTTGATCGATGGTGAAGATGTCGGTGACCCTTTAATTGGTACCACGCCTTCGCGAGCGACCTTCAATGTAGTGTTTGATACCGACGGCTCGGTAAATACAGTGGCGACGGATGATGTATTGATATCTAACTGGCAGCCGCTTGATGAGAATGGCAACTTTAATGGTGCCGAAGGCCCCTTGAACGTTGTTAATGGTGGAATCTTGCCGATAGCTGACCCGCCGACCAGCTCGAATTTTCAGGTCGATGTGAGTGGCTTGACGCAGTACGGTAGCCCTTTTGCGGTAAATGATTTGGGGCAAAACGGTTTTACTACCGGTCGTTTGGTAGGTTTGGATGTCGACTCTTCGGGTGTCATTCTGTCGCGTTTCTCGAATGGTGAGTCGCTGGTGTTGGGGCAGGTTGCGTTGGCCAACTTCAATGATGTTGAGGGTTTGTCGCCAGTGGGCGATACAGTTTGGGTGCAAACCTTTGCGTCAGGTGACCCGGTTGTTGGGGCGCCAGGTACTGCATCGTTAGGGGCCTTGACCTCGTCTGCGGTCGAAGATTCTAACGTCGATTTGTCGCAAGAGCTGGTGAATCTGATTGTTGCGCAGCGTAACTATCAGGCCAACTCCAAGACAATCGAAACTGCGGACACAATTCAGCAAACGATTCTGAATATCTAGTTGTAGTTAGAGTATGAGGTTCGGTCATGGATAAAGCGCTTTATATCGCGATGAGTGGTGCCAAGCAGAATATGCTGGCACAGCGGGCTCACGCCAATAATCTGGCTAACGTAAATACCACCGGGTTCAAGGAAGATTTTGAACAGGCCAGAGCAATGCCGCTCTTTGGCGAGCATTACGCTAGCCGGGCTTATGCGCTAACGGAGCGCCCCGCGACAAATTTCGCGCAGGGGCCTTTGATACAGACCGGTAATAATCTGGATATCGCACTAAAAGGTGAGGGTTGGATAGCCGTGCAAGCGGCAGATGGTGCCGAGGCGTATACCCGTGCCGGCGACCTGAATGTCGATGTGAATGGCATGTTGCGCACGGGCACCGGTTTGCCGGTGCTTGGCAATGGCGGCCCGATCACGCTGCCGCCAGCCGCGAAAGTCGAGATCGGTGCCGATGGTACCATTTCGGTTTTGCCCTTGGGGGGCGGGGCTGTTGGATTGGCTCAAGTAGACCGCATCCGTTTAGTGAACCCTCCCTCGTCAGATTTAGAAAAGCGCGAAGATGGCTTGGTCCACTTGAAGGAAGGTGCCGATGGCGCTGCGCCCGATGGCAATCTCCGCGTTGAGCCCGGTTTTCTCGAAGGTTCCAATGTGAATGCCGTAACTGCGCTAACCGAAATCCTTTCTTTGTCCCGTCAATACGAACTGCAAGTGAAATTAATGAGTCAGGCTGATCAAAATAGTGAAGCCTCGGCACGCCTTTTGCAACTCTCCTGATAAGACCTACAAAATAGCCTGAAAGCGGCAGTTTTTTGCTGCTTTGGCTTGGTCAAATTGATTCGCTGTTAGAGTTCAATTTGGGAGAATTTCTATGCACTCAGCACTATATGTCAGTAAAACCGGCTTAAGCGCGCAAGATACCGCGTTGACCACCATTTCTAATAACCTGGCGAATGTGTCTACCGTCGGTTTTAAGCGTGATGATGCCGTATTTCAGGATCTTCTGTATCAGATAAAGCGAGAGCCAGGCGCGCTGACCTCTCAGGACTCACAGCTTCCTTCGGGTCTTCAATTAGGTACCGGTGTACGCATTGTTGGTACGACTAAACAGTTTACTCAAGGCTCACTTGAAGTGACTGAGAAAGGTCTCGATATGGCAATCAATGGCCGAGGGATGTTTCAGATTTCCTTACCCGATGGCACGGTTTCCTATACCCGAGACGGCCAGTTTCAGGTCAATTCAGATGGTCAGATCGTCACTGCCAATGGCCACCCATTGGAACCTGCGATTACCGTTCCGCAAAATACCTCGCGCATTACAATTGGCTCCGATGGCGTAGTCACAGCCGCTATAAGTGGTGAGACGGCAGTGACGCAAATAGGACAGATTGATACCGTCGACTTTATTAACCCCCAGGGTTTGAAGGCGATCGGTAATAACCTGTTCCGCGAGACAGAGGCCAGCGGTAACCCGATAGTGGGTACTCCCGGCTTGAATGGGCACGGCACTATCGAGCAGGGCATGCTCGAACAGTCTAACGTTGACGTGGTCACCGAGCTTGTCGATATGATCACAACTCAGCGTGCCTACGAGATGAACTCGAAAGTCGTCTCAACTGCCGATCAAATGCTGCAATATATTTCGCAGAACTTGTAAGTCGAGCAGGGTTGAGGTGATTACTATGAAGCATAAACTCAAGCGCGCTACCGGTAAGGTGTCATTGGTCGTGATCAGTATGCTGATGGCGGCTTGCAGTGCGGTGACTCGAGAGCATCCGATGCCTGATGATCCTCGCTTTGCACCTATTCCTGCGGCCGGTTTGCAGATGGGTGCAATGGTAAATGGCTCTATTTACCAGAGTAATCGCAACTTCAGCTTCTACGGCGACCAGGTAGCTTTGAACGTCGGTGACATTCTTACTGTGGTCTTGCAAGAAGATACCTCCGCTTCGAAAAGTGCCGATACCAGTTACGATAAAGACGACGAAATCGGCTTTAACGAAGCGACTATTCTAGGCAACGATATCTCGTTCAAGGGTTTGAGCCTGCTTAGTAACCCCAGCTTTGAACGTGCCTTTGAAGGTGCAGCGAAGAGTGATCAAAGTAACAGCTTGCGCGGCAGCATTTCTGTCACCGTGTCTGAAGTGTTACCGAACGGCGTGTTGCGCATTCAGGGTGAGAAATGGTTAAAGCTGAATCAGGGTGACGAATATATACGCTTGACAGGTTTGGTAAGGCCGCAAGATATCGGCACGGATAACACAGTGCCATCGTCCAAGGTGGCTGATGCGCGCATTGCTTATGGTGGTACGGGCGAATTTGATGACGTGAACAGGCAAGGTTGGCTGACACGCTTCTTCAATAGTGATTGGTGGTTCATGTAAGGCGCTTTTTTGCGCTCAGGAACAAGGTGTGAGAAGTATGAAGCACAAAACAAAAGTTACTCAGTGGTTTTTAATCCTGCTGCTATTACTACCGGCGGCCTCTAGCTATGGTGATCGCCTTAAGGATATTGCCAATGTGCAGGGTGTCAGAACCAACCAACTCGTTGGTTATGGTCTGGTCGTGGGCTTAGATGGCACCGGTGACAACACGCCGTTCACGAGCCAGACCTTTCGTAATTTGATGAACAAATTCGGCATTACCATTCCTGCCGGTGTTGACCCCAAGGCGAAAAACGTAGCTGCGGTTGCTGTGCATGCAGACCTGCCGCCATTTGCCAAACCGGGCCAAAAAATCGACATCACGGTTTCGTCGCTGGGGGACTCTAAAAGTTTACGTGGTGGCAGTTTGATCATGACACCCTTAAAGGGAGCAGACGGCAGGATCTACGCGATGGCCCAAGGTAGCCTGGTGGTGGGTGGATTTGGCGCAGAAGGTGCTGATGGTTCTTCGATTAAAGTGAATGTGCCGAGCGTGGGTCGCATCCCTAATGGCGCCTCGGTCGAACAAAGCATTCCGTCGCCGTTTCATCAGGGAGATGTGCTGACCTTTGACTTACACCGGCCTGATTTTACCACCGCAATGAATGTCGTAGAGCGGGTAAACGACTTGCTTGGTCCCGATACGGCCTATGCCCACGATGCGGGTTCGGTTTCGGTCAAAGCACCACGTGACGCATCCCAGCGCGTCAGTTTTTTATCGATGCTCGAGAATCTTAATGTCGAGCCCGGCGAAACCGCGGCAAAAGTGATCATCAACTCGCGCACGGGCACTATCGTGGTTGGGCAAAACGTTAAAGTCCTTCCCGCTGCGGTCACGCATGGTAGTTTGTCGGTGACGATTACCGAAACCCCGACTGTTAGCCAGCCGAATCCTTTGGGTGATGGTGATACTGTCGTGGTTCCTCGTTCTGAGGTAGAGGTGAATCAGGAGTCGGGACGCATGTTTAAGTTTGGTCCGGCTGCAACGCTTAGTCAGATTGTACAGGCAGTAAACCAGGTGGGTGCCGCGCCAGGCGATATCATGGCGGTGCTCGAGGCGCTCAAGCAAGCGGGCGCCTTAAAAGCTGACCTGATCGTGATTTAGGGGCTGATGATGATTAACGCCTCTCCGCAAATTTCGCCCGCTAATGCGTTAAATGATTATAACGATTTAGGCGCATTGCAGGCAGTTAAGTATGCCGCTGCCGGTAGTGAAGAAGCGCGCCTTGATGCAGTAGCAAAACAGTTTGAGTCTATTTTTGTGTCCTTGATGATCAAGAGCATGCGCGACGCGAACAAGGGCTTTTCGGAAGGGAATATGCTGCAAAGCTCGCAGACCGATATGTACCAGCAGATGTTCGATAGTCAGCTGGCGGTTACGCTGGCGAACAGCAAAGGCCTCGGTTTGGCAGAAGTAATTAAGCGCCAGCTCTCCAAAGAGCAGGTACCTCAAGCGGGCAGCGAGGACGGTTTTGCTATAAACCGTTCCTATTCGATCGCTGACTATGAGCGCAAGCATTTTGCCGCAAGGCTCAAACCAGAAGATATCGAGAATACGGTAAGCACCGTCGAACATCTGATCAAGACCATACCGTCGCAAGGGACTGAAGAATCCCCATACGAGCCGGTAGTTGATTTTAGTAGCCCCGAAAAGTTTGTTGAGTCGCTCTACCCTCTGGCAAAAAGGGTAGAGGCGCAGACGGGCATAGACGCACGGTTAATGTTGGCGCAATCGGCGCTTGAAACCGGCTGGGGGCAGCATCAGATTGCTCATGGCGATGGTTCGGCTACACATAACCTTTTTGGTATCAAGGCTCAGGCGGGTTGGGCTGGCGATAAGGCCGAAATTACCACTACGGAGTATCGTGGAGGGGTGGCGATGAAAGAGCGCGCCAACTTCAGAGCGTATGATTCCTACGAAGCCAGCTTTGCTGACTATGCAAACTTCCTTAAGAGTAATCCACGCTATGAGGATGTGTTTAATTATCTGGACGATCCAAAAGCATTTGCGCAGTCGCTACAGGAGTCTGGATATGCCACGGATCCCCAATATGCTGCGAAGATCAGCCGAATTATAGAACGTTACCTGAGCCAGGATGAGCTGTCCGGCGTTCAGGCTGCGAGCCTATAGGAGTGATGTGAGATGGCGAATCTTATTGGTATTGGCTTAACCGGGCTTAAGGCGCACCAGGTTGCACTATCGGTGACGGGTAATAACGTCGCGAACACCAACACTGAGGGCTATAGCCGTCAGGAAGCCATATTCGAAGACAACCTTTCGCTACGTAATGGCGCGGGCTATGTTGGTCAGGGCGTCAATATCGAGACGGTTAGGCGGGTGTCTCAGGACTTCGTTGTGCAGCAGTTGCGCGCCGATACGACGGTCTACAACGAACGCAACGCACTGCTTGAGCAGGCGACTCAGGTGGATAATCTGCTAGCGAGCTCTACCACGGGCCTAACACCAGCACTGAGTAATTTTTTCCAGTCGATGCAGGGGGCTGCAGACGATCCAACCTCTATTCCTCAGCGCCAGTTGTTATTGACTCAGGCAGAAGGTCTGGTTTCTCGTTTCCACTCTTTGGATCAGCGCTTAACGTCGCAAATGAAGAATATTGATCAAGAGCTGGAGGCGGCCGTTGCCTCCATAAACAGCCTCGCCGAAAGTCTTGCTGAATTGAATCAGTCGATTGCCGCCGCAAGTGGCGCTTCGCAGGGAGATCAACCTAACAACTTGCTCGACTCTCGCGATGAAGTACTGCGCAAGCTTTCGGAATACACCTCAGTTTCGGTGTTCTCACAGGGTAACGATGGTCAGGTAAATGTATTTATTGGCAATGGCCAGCCCCTGGTGGTGGGTACTGGCGCGATTCGTCTCGAAACCGTTGCGAGTCCTGTGGACCCTTCAAAGCTGGATATTGCGATAGTAGTAAATGGCACCTCTCAGGTTGTCAGTAATGATATTGCTGGCGGGACGATAGGTGGCTTGCTGGAGTTTCGAAATACCAGCTTGGTCGGTGCGATCAATAGCATGGGACGAATTGGTATCGTTCTAGCCGATACGATCAATCAGCAGCATGCCTTGGGTATGGATCTTGAGGGTAATCTAGGGGGGGGCTTTTTTAGCGATGTTAACGAGCAGGCTCTCGCGCGTTCACGCGTGTTCGGTAACGGCAACAACCTACCCCCGACAGATCAGGTTATGCGCATCAATATTATTGATGTGTCGCAATTAACCTCGCTCGATTACGAAGTTCGTTTCGAAGGACCGACTGACTCAGACTTTACGGTGGTTAACGCGAAAGATAACTCAGTTATAACTAAGTCTGTGCTACCCGGGATATTTCCGGCAAATCTTGAAGTGGACGGATTCCAGATTCAGTTTGAATCGGGCACGTTTAAAACTGGCGACCGATTTACAGTGCAACCTACCAAGCATGGTGCCGGCGATATCGAATTGTTGATCGACCGGGTCGAAGAGTTAGCGCTAGCATCACCCATCCGTGCGAACGCGAGTGCTGGCAACGAGGGTAACGCGACCATTAGTCTGGGCCGCATGCTGGATGTCGACAGCCCAATTACGAATCAGCCCATTCCTATTTTGGCGACGCCGGGCCAGCTTAGCCCCAATCTGGGAATCCAGTTTATTACCGATACGCGGTATCAGGTTGTTGACTTGAGTGACCCCGCTAACCCAGCGCCGCTTTCGCCGCCGATGAATAACTTGCTGTATAACTTGGGAATCTCGAATTCAATATTTCCAACCGAACCCGGCCAAACATCGGTTTCAGCTACCGGGCCTGATGCTTTGGTAGTGCAGGCACCGGCATCGAGTGCAGGTACTTTGGTGAATGGCTATGGGGCGCAAAACCTCAACTTCTTGAGTCGCGACACTGAAACCGGTGTAGTGAGTTCGCAGCTGGTGGCGATACCGGCGAATGCACAAGCTTCAGAGATTGCGGCATCGTTAACGGGTGTGGCTGGAGTGCAGGCTAATGCCTATACACGGGTTCAGCTAAGTAACTTTGTCGATAATGCCGATGCGACCCCGCTGGGTATCGAGATCAACGGCGAAGCGCTTACCGTTAGCGCGCCCGATGTGTTTGGCCCTGACACCCTGGCCGCTCTGATTAACAGTAATACGACGCTGCAAGCACAGAACATTCGTGCAGTGAGCGACGGTTTAACGCTCAGGATAAGTGCCGACAGCGGTGTCGATATCGAAGTGGTTGTCACGGGTAGTGGCGATAGCGTCGACGTCAGCAGTCTTGACCCCTATGCGGCGGGTGTCAGTGTGGTAAACACCCAAACGGTTACCTCTGGCAACGGAGTCAGTGTGGGTGGTGCGATCGACGTACGTATGGATGGCGGGGTCAGTTTTACGGCTGATGTTTCAAGCGTGTTTTTGCCTGCAGCCGTTGCTCAGTCAACCTATTTAGGGTTCGAGTTCAGCATACAAGGTGAGCCCAAGGCCGGAGATAAGTTCGCGATTTCTTACAATACCGGCGGTATTTCGGATAACCGCAACGCCTTGGCTTTGGCGGCCCTGGAGGGTAAAGGTTTTATCTCTAATGACATTGTGGCTTATGGCGAGGCTTATTCACAAATCGTCGAGGAAATCGGCACTGTTACGAACCGGGCGCGGCTCGACACCGAGTCTGCTAAAGCCTTGCTCGATCAGTCTGCATCCAATCGTGATGGTATTTCGGGCGTCAATCTTGATGAAGAGGCCGGGCGGCTGGTGCAGTACCAAGCCGCGTACAACGCATCCGCGCAGGTCGTATCGATTGCGCGCGAGCTTTTTGACACCTTGCTAAACACCTTCAGGTAGAGGGGTACCTTATGCGAATTTCAACACAGCAAATATTTGGGCGGGGTATTGAGTCGATTCAGGATGTGACCCAGCAGGCGCAAAAAACGCAATTGCAACTATCGACCGGGAAGAAAATTTTAACTCCGGCCGATGACCCCGTCGCGTCGACGCGCATTCTGGAGTTAAACCAGGAGCTGGCATTAAATGCGCAGTTTCAACGTAATATCGAGCTTGTCGATGGTCGGCTCAAACTTCAGGATGACCTAATGGGCAGCATCAATGATGTGGTGCAGCGTATTCGTGAGTTAGCGATCAATGCGGGTAATGGTATTCTCAGCAAGGACGACCTTGGCTATATCGCTGCCGAAGTAGAAGAGCGCTTGGACCAGCTTGCCGGCTTGTTGAATTCTCAGGACTCCAGCGGTGAATTCGTCTTTAGTGGTTTTCAAGGGGGCACTCAGCCGTTTCAGAAGAATGACTCCGGAGCCTACGAGTATGCCGGTGATGAAGGCCGCCGCTTCGTGCAGATCGAGCCCAGCGTGCAGATCGCGTCTACTGAGAACGGTAAGGCTATTTTTCAGGATGTGCTAGCGGCAGATAAAACCTTCTTCACTGAGGCTAACCCGAATAATCAATCGCGCCCTCCGGCGCAGATTTCAGTGGGGCAGGTGATCGACCAAGAGGTTTACGATGCCTTTCATCCTGAAGATATGACCATTACCTTCACTTCACCGACGACCTTCAATATCACCGAGTCGTCGAGTGGCAGAGCGGTATTGACCAATGCAACTTATGCTCCAAACCAGCCTATTGCTGCTAACGGGGTGCAGTTTGAGATTACCGGTACACCGGTTGTGGGGGACTCTTTTTTTGTCGAGTCCACACCCAAGCAGGGCTTGCTCACAACGGTTGAGAAATTTGTTTACGGATTGAAAAATTTCAATACCACTCCTGCTGGTCGGGAGGCATTTGATCTGGTTATATCCAGCACGCTAGGCAACCTCGACAATGCCGAAACCTCTCTGCTTGAGGCGCGTTCACAAGTTGGTGCGCGCTTGAACACCATTGAAACCACCGAAGAACAGTTGAAGGATGTAGAAATTCTTACGCGTGAGATACTGAATAATCTGGAGGCTGTTGACTATGCAGAGGCGGTAAGTTTGTTGTCTCTGCAGCAGTTTACACTAGAGGCAGCTTATTCGTCGTATGCGCAGGTAACCTCGTTGTCGTTATTTGACCGCTTGTAAGTTATCTTGTGCGCAAGATATATTTGTGGCAAGCTTCGTGTTTAGAATGGCTCAGCGATGAAGGAGAGAGTTGTGGCACAGATATACGATTTTTCGGTTAAAACGATCAAAGGCGAAGAAAGTTCGCTAGAAAGCTACAAGGGTAAGGTGCTGTTGATTGTGAATACAGCAAGTAAATGTGGATTCACCCCGCAGTTTAAGGGTCTCGAATCCTTATATGAAAAATATAAAGATCAGGGCTTGGAAGTGCTGGGCTTCCCCTGTAACCAGTTTCTTAAACAGGATCCAGCGAGTGACAGTGAAATCAGTGAATTTTGTTCGCTGAATTATGGGGTGACATTTCCGATGTTTTCGAAGGTAGAAGTGAACGGCCCGGGCACCCACCCTCTGTTTGAACACCTTAAGACTTCAGCTAAAGGCCTGTTAGGGAGTGAAAAGATCAAGTGGAATTTCACGAAATTTCTGGTCGACAAAAATGGCGAGGTAATTAAGCGCTATGCCCCCAATACCGAACCCAAAGATATTGTTGCTGATATCGAAGCTTGCCTAGCTTCTTAAGTTTGTTTGAGCTACCTATGCTGTGACGAATTAAGGCATGTGGCGTAGTTAGAAACACAATGCCCTGCGTGCGAAGAAAGCACTTAATAAAGTGGTTTTTTTCGCAAGGCTAGTCGTCATACTGATTTTTCTTTTTCCACTGGTCGTCGTCTTTGAGGTAAGTATCCCATTCCTGGCTGCCTTCCAGCTTAGCCTGAGCTTCGGCTTTAACCTTCTTGTTATGCTCGTCAGCTTGCTGGTCGAGAACCTGAATGCGTTGCTTATAGCCAGCAACAATTTCGGCGGCTTGAGCGTTGCCTTGCAGGGTTTTGTAGGCTGCGATGGCATTATGGTAGTTATGTATTGCAACTCGGGGCTTACCGGCTTTGTTGGACGCTTCGGCTCGCGCTGCGTACATGTCTGCTTTTGACTGACACGCATAGAAGGCGATTTGTTCAAGGTACTTCTTGGCGCTGGCATTGTTGAGTAGTTTGCGCTGATTCTGGTGCTGCACAAATTTGTATAAAGTCTGTAATAGCTTGCGTACTTCCTTGGCTGCGTTTTCGTCGCTGACAATCACCGGCTTGAGTCTGACCGGTGCCTCACGCAATGTTTTTAGCGTTTCTTGTTCTTGGGTCAGTTGTTTGGCGACGCTGGCATCGTTCCTGAGCCCTGCCAGCTCCTTTAAGGTGTCGATGGATCGTTCAGATACCATAACCCGGAGCTCATTGCTGAGGTACTGTGGTGGG
>JBFJVR010000006.1:0-18504 GCA_041624095.1 Oleiphilaceae bacterium | reverse complement strand
TCCGTCCCCGATTGGCGGTGCCTCCGTCCCCAGCTGAGCCTCTAAGCTCGCCCTAGCAGGGCGTCGAAGGGGGCATAGCCATGTAGATGTTTTAGGGCGGGGTCTTCGTTCATTTCGTCGCGATAGCTATCCCGCTGTTTGAGCGCCTCGGCAAGATAGCGCACGGCTTCGTCGTTTTGATTCATCGCGGCGTAAGCACAACCGAGCTGGTAAAACGCATGGCTGTTGTTGTTATCGATTTTTAGCGCTTGATGACACAGGTTGGCGGCCCATTGTGGTTCGCCTAGTTCGAGTACGGCGTCCGCCTTATAGGTCAGTGCCTCGCAGTCGTCTTTACGTAGTTTAAGAATCGCGTCGTAAATCTCGATTTTGCTGGTCGGGTTATGGTCTTGTGCTGCACGTAGCCAAAGCGACTGAACCTCTTGTGTCAGTTCGATCTCTTCGCGGTTTTCTTCAATATGACGACTCTTTTGGTTGAGCTGTTGCTCGATCGTTTGTAGCCGCGCTTCGTACTGTTTTACCAGCTTTGAGATTTCTTCATCCGCCAGGGTATGAACGCGTTCTTTGATTTCTCGAAACGAGGACCAGCCTACCAGCACGAGAATCGAGGTTGCGCCGGCAATCAGATAAAAGAAGTAGGTGACCGTATCTGTTGCGTACCTTACGGCTCTGTCTACCGAGGAGTGCTCCCTGTCTAGAATCTGCTTTTGCAGGTCATTTCTGTTAGTCGCCATGTCGGTTCTGAGTTGCTTTAACTCATCCAGTACGTAGCGCTCAACAAAGGGGTTATACAAAGGTTCCTCAAGATCCCCAACGTCTTCTTTTGCTTGCTCGAGAGAGGCGCTCCTTTGCACTTCATCGCTTTCGACTACTGCGGCGAAGCCACACCCAATGAAGAAAAACCAAGTGATTAAGATGCGAGACATATAGCCCTACCATGATCGTGTATTTCAACCAGACAACGGTGCAGGCTTTGCACAGCTGGCTCGTAAGCTTCTTCTTCAATAACAAATTGCATGTCTACCTGCCGCATCGATTGGTGAATTGCCAGTACGCTGATATCGCTTTGCGCCAATGCCGAAACGGTTTTTGCCAGTATGCCGGGAACCTGCATGTCACTGCCAATGGCTGAGACGATCGCAACTTTACGTTGGTTCATTTCAGCATCGGGGTATAGCTCTTCAATGGCAGATCGAATACGCCTGACCGTTTTCAGGTTGGTCTTCAGGTAATGCGTAATGGTGTTCGCGTTAACGTCTTTAGCGATAAAGTTGCACTTGAAACGCTCCAATATACGAAGGATTGCGGCGTCATAGGCGGCTATTTTACCTGCCATGTCCTGGTCAAACAACTCAAGCGCATAGACGCCTTTCTGGCCAGCAATAATCTCGACACAAGGAGAGTCGCTTACATAATCACCGGTGATCAAGGTTCCGAAGTGCTCGGGCTCAAAGGTGTTGCGCACACGCAGGGGGATTTGCAACTGGCGAAGGCCTTTCGCCGCTTTAGGGTGTATCGCTTCCATGCCAAGGTTAGCGAGTTGGTCGGCCACGTCGTAATTGGTACGACCAATCGGTACGGCATTTTCTTCACCGACGACGCGTGGGTCAGCGCTGCTTAGGTGAAACTCTTTGTGGATAATCGCTTCGCGAGCATGGGTTAGTACGGCAATGCGGCTGAAGGTCATTTCGCTGTAACCGCGGTCAAAGGTGCTCATAAGCCCGCCTTCGCTGTGAGCGTAGCCGGTTACGATAGGCAATGAGGTGTCCAGATCGATCTGACAGAAGGCCTGATTGATGCGTTCGTCGAGAGGGATATGTTGCTCACTTTTCCAGCCGGTCAGATCCACGAAGCAAGCATTGATGCCGTCTCGCTTTAACAGGTGTGCGGTGTTGCGCGCGCTATGCGCCTCACCTATACAAGCAAGCATTTCACGTACCGAGTTAAGGTGCGTTTCAAGTGAAAAATGCCCGTGTTGGCAAAGGCGTTGGAGATCACTTAAACAGGACTCCGCATCGTCGAGGCGTAAAGCAATAAACTGGTTGGCATCTTCAAGTAGGGGGCCTGACTCAAAAAGCGCGCGGTTGATATCAAACATTTTCTCGCGCACGGCATTTAGCATCTCGCGCCAGCTGTCACTGCTTATGCTACTCGAGAACAAGCCAAAAACTCCGGGTTGCCCCGATTTTTTGTGCTCCAGTAGCAGGTCGGTGATACCGCCATAAGCTGATACTACAAAAACCCGCTGGTACAGCGAGCTTTTTGCTGCGCTGTCGTGTGGGTTTGCCTGAGGCTTTAATACAATATTGTCTCGCACTGCTTGGTAGTCACTCATTGAATTGCCGCCAATTTTTTATAAAGTGTGCTTCAGCATTTATTTTTCTCCGCTAATAATATTTGAGCAAACTTCGCATTGCCGTGAACCTGGCGTTTTCTTGATTTGCTCGAAGTCGATGTCGCTTTGGCATGCGATGCATTTTCCGGCGTGATCAGAGTCCAGCCAGCTTAAAGTACGCGTTAGCTGGGTAAGCTCACGTTCCGCTTCGACAATAATGGTTTTTTCGACACGCGAAGGGGCGCGTTCGAACATATTGTCGACCTCTAGAGGAGGGGTCGATAGTTCTTCGCTGCGTGAATTTTCGTCGATCAATACCAGCAAAAAGTCGATGCGCAACTGTACGACCTGCCTAAGTTCATCTATTTCATTCTGAGTCATGGTTTTATTGCGCTCCTGAACAGTCCGAGTTCATGGCTATAAGAGTGGAGCGCCCTTAAGTCTAGATACTCTCCGCGTCTAGCTCGTATGCACCTTCTTTATTGTGTACTTCGGTGCCATTTAATGGCGGGTTGAATACGCAGGCCATTTTCATTTCTTCGAAAGCTCGCAGAATATGGCGGTCGTGTTTGTCCAGAATGTACAGGGTTCCCGGAGTAATCGGGTGAACGCTTCCGTCTTCGAGGCTTTCTACTTCGCCTTTACCCGAGATGCAGTACACTGACTCAAGGTGATTTTGGTAGTGCATGCGGAAATCTGCACCTTTATAAATTGTGGTGATGTGGAAAGAGAAACCCATTTTGTCTTCTTTCAACAGCATGCGTGTGCTGTCCCAGTTGCCGTCTGGCGAGACTATACGTCGCTCTGAATTTTCGGTTTGGCTGAGGTGTCGAACTATCATAAGACTCCCAATGTTTAGTCTGAATGAATACGGTTAATCAAGGTGCTCGCTTATGCTGACTCGCTTTTTTAGCGAGCACAGCATGGCGAAAACTAAGGCCTTGGGACTTAGCTTGCTTTTAGGTAATCGTCGAAGTAATCGGAGTTTTCCGGAATGTCCGACTCCTTGGCGCAGACTTCTTTGATCGCGGCTTCAACAATGTCGATGCCTTTTGCAAGGTTTTCTTGCGTGATGACTAAGGGGCATAGAATCTTCACAACCTGATCATCGGCACCGCTTGTTTCGATGATGAGTCCTTTCTGGAAGGCTGCTTTGGTGATTTTTCCGGCTATTTCGCCGTTAACACAATTGATGCCCTGAAACATACCGCGGCCGCAGGTCGAGAAGCTGCCGTCACCGTATTTCTCGGAGATCTCACTCAAGCGCTTAGAAACATATGCGCCCTTGGCTTTGATCTCGTTAGAGAACTTATCGTCAGACCAGTAGTGGTCTATCGCTGCTTTTGCAGTAACGAAAGCAAAGTTGTTGCCTCTGAATGTGCCGTTGTGCTCACCGGGCTTCCATAAGTCCAGCTCTGGCTTAATCAGGCAGACGGCAAATGGCAGACCGTAGCCTCCCAACGACTTAGACATAGTGACGATATCCGGATTGATTCCAGCGTCTTCAAAACTGAAGAAGGTGCCGGTGCGGCCGCAGCCAGCCTGAATGTCATCAACAATCAATAAGACATCATGCTTACGACAAACGGCTTCGAGATTTCTCAGCCACTCGAAGCTGGCTGCATTAATGCCACCTTCGCCCTGAAC
The DNA here is from genome assembly GCA_041624095.1 of Oleiphilaceae bacterium. Taxonomy (GTDB): domain Bacteria; phylum Pseudomonadota; class Gammaproteobacteria; order Pseudomonadales; family Oleiphilaceae; genus PZPK01. The sequence continues at coordinate 14,522 of JBFJVR010000006.1, read as the reverse complement.
AGTTTCAACTATAACGGCAGCGGGCAGATCGATGCCGCTGCTTGAGTCACACAGTACTTTGTCCAGATAGGCGGTGGTGTCGATTTCATCTCCCAGATAAGCGTCAAAAGGCATGCGGCTGCTACCATTCAAACTTACGCCAGCGGCGCCGCGGTGATGAGAGTTTCCGGTGGTGGCCAGCGAACCCAGGCTCACACCATGGAAACCATTGGTGAAGGAGATAATATTCTCGCGACCAGAAATGTTGCGCGCCAGCTTCAGAGCTGCCTCTACCGCGTTGGTGCCGGTAGGCCCGGTGAACTGCACGACGTACTCAAGCTCACGAGGTTTGAGTATTTTTTCGTTAAAGCTTTCAAGAAAACCGGCTTTTGCTTTGGTGTGCAAGTCTAAGCCATGAGTGATGCCGTCTGCATGAATATATTCCAGCAGTAATTCTTTGAAAATGGGGTTGTTGTGGCCGTAATTGAGTGTGCCAGCGCCCGCCAGGAAGTCGAGGTACTGGTTGCCATCTTCGTCGTAGAGATGTTCCATTTTGGCTTTGTTGAATACACGGGGGAAAGCACGTGCATAGCTTTGAACTTCCGATTCGATCTCTTCGAATATTTTCATCAATAAACTCCTGATAGTTTAGGCTTTAAGTTAATGGTTTAAATTTGGGTATGTAATTTCGCTGAATAAGGTCGCGAGAATCAGGCGCTTTTGCGTTGATCTTTGGCTCGCTTAAAAGGGCCTATTCGCGCGAGCAGTTCAGTTGCGTGCTCGCCGCCGAAGTGTTGCTCTTTGTCGAACATGACTGAGCGTACCAGCTCGGTTTGATACTGCTGGGTGAAGCTCTCGAACAAGGCCCATGAAGCTTTGTTGTCTTCAGTGATGGTGGTTTCGAGATGGCTGACTAGGTCGCAGCTGTCTCGTTCGACGATGTGCGAAAGCATTTTTTTTGCCAAACCTTGTCCGCGTGCGGAGTCACAAACCGCTACCTGCCAAACAAAGAGTGTGTCGGCTTGCTCGGGTTTGATATAGGCCGAGATAAAGCCAACGGTCTTCTCGTTGCTGATTGCAATTACGGATGTGCTTGCAAAGTGGCTGCACTGCAACAGGTTGCAGTAGGCTGAGTTGGTATCGAGAGGGGGGGAATTCTTGATTAGCTTAAAAACTGAGTAACCGTCATTGCTGTGTGGCTTTCTTAAAGTAATAGCATCGTGCATGTGTTAATAATGTCCCGTTAACATTTGATATCTAAATATTAGAATACTAAATAATAATTTAGTATTTATATGTCGATATTCGCTTTTACAGGGCACTTGCAGCGAGATGGTCGCCTAAAAATGAGCTGTAAGAGTGAATATTCTGCGAGCGATATGTATAGTACACTAAATAAAATAAATTATCAGGTGGTATTTTTTTGAGCAGTTAAATGAATGTTAAAAATATTTCAAAGCGTGATCGTCAGTGGGTTGTTTTTAAGTTGGGAAAAGAGCACTTTGCATGCCCTGTTGCGGAAGTGCGAGAGATAGTTACATATCAGGCGCCGGTTCCGGTGCCCGGCTCGCCTAGTCAGGTCGAAGGAATATTGAATGTTCGGGGCGATATTGTCCCTGTTTTGTCGGGTGCGCGCTTCGTAGGCATCGAGCCGCAGTCATCGGAAAGAATCATCATTGTTGATAGAGATGATGGTCTGCTCGGGATGTCGGTAGACGCCGTTGGCGAAATTATTCCCGTAGAAGACGGGCAAGTCGATACGACTTCTGCCAGCGATGCTGTTAAGGGAACGGTTATGCACGACGAACAATTAATCGTATTGCTGGAAATTCCACTAGCAGCTTAGCGAAACCTGTTTCAGGCCGTTCGGCTGGTTTGCTTGTGCCATTTTATAAATGGCGACAGTTCAATGTGGGCGCACTATAATTCGCGTTAAATTCATTAAGACAGGTGATGTTTTGGATTCGATAGAGGAAGTATTAATATCCTTACGCCGGGTTATACGGGCGACGGACTTGCACTCCAAATTTCTGGCGCGCACAACGGGCCTGACTGCTCCACAAATGCTGTTGATGCAGACAATTCGTGATAAGGGTGAAGTAACCATCGGTGAGCTGGCCTCGGGAATGAGCTTGAGTCAGGCCACGGTGACGACGATTCTTGATCGCCTTGAAACCCGTCAGTTGGTTTATCGCGAGCGGTCGAAAGAAGATAAGCGCAAGGTGCATGCTTATTTGACCGAAAAAGCCGCGGAGATGTTAACCAGCGCGCCGATTCCTTTGCAGGACCAGTTTGCTCGACAGTTTTCAGACCTGCAGGACTGGGAGCAAACAATGATTATTTCGAGTTTGCAGCGCGTTGCCCAGATGATGGATGCACAGCATATCGACGCTTCGCCGGTGCTCGATATTGGTATGCTCGACAGGCAGGGAGCGGCGGCTGAGGCGAGTGAAGTTTACGAGCATCAGCACGCGGCAAAGAAATCCAAGTAAGGCGGTGTTCCCGCCTAGCCTCGCATCAGGTTAGGGCAGAATCAGTGTAGTTTGACGCTGGCCCCGGTTCGTTGATTCAGGCGATCCCTGATGACCAACAGTAGAGAAGTGAGCACGCCATGCAGGCTAAGTTGATGCATGCGGTATAGCGTGACGTAAAACAAACGTGCCAGCTTCCCCTCAAAGGTAAAGTCCCCGCTCAGGTTGCCCATCAGTTGCCCGACACTGCTGTATTTGCTTAAGGATACCAACGAGCCTTTATCCTTAAATACAAATTGAGGTAGGGGAGCGTTGGCTAGCCGTTTCCTGAATGATTTTGCTAAAAAGAGAGCTTGCTGCCCGGCGACTTGCGCGCGTGGTGGTACGGCTTTTGTGCTGCCGGCAGGAATGTATTCGGCGCAGTCACCGAGGGCGAATATGTGCTCATCGGTAGTGGATTGCAAGGTAGGTTTTACTTTGATCTGGTTCAGGTGGTTGGTTTCTAGCCCTGGTATTTCGCTTAGCATAGGGGCGGCTTTTATCCCCGCCGACCAGACTTTTAATTGAGCAGGTATCACCTTGCCGCTGGCTGTATATAAGGCGCCTTCATCGACTTTAACGACGCGTTCTCCGGTGTAAATTTTGATCTTCAGCTTTTCGAGTTGGCGTTGAATTGCTTCGGAGGCTTTAGGTAGTAACGGAGGCATGACCCTGTCTGAGGCCTCGATAATAGAAATTGATACCTGCTCGGGGCGAATGCTGTCGAATCCGTATAGCTCCAGTTCGCGCGCTGCGTGGGTAAGTTCTGCAGCCAACTCAACGCCAGTCGCGCCCGCGCCGACGATAGCAATATTGAAGCCTTGCAGGTCTTGTTCTGCATGGCTTTTCGAAGAGGCGCGTAAGTAGGTATTAAGAAACGATTTATGCAGTTTTTCTGCCGCTGCTCTGGAATCCAAAAAGATACAGTTTTCGCTGGCGCCCTCAGTTGCGAAGTCGTTGGTTTGGCTTCCCAGCGCGATCACCAAGTCGTCATACGCTAAATCGCGCTCGGGAATAATGACTTCGCCATGGTCATCGTAATCGCGATACGCCGCAAGTTTTACTTTTCGTGTTTCACGGTCCAGGCCCGCCATGCGCCCGAGCACGAAGCGAAAATGGTGTTTTCGGGCATGAGCTGCATAAGCTAGTTCATCGACGTGCGAGTTCAATGCGCCTGCGGCGACTTCGTGCAGTCGTGGTTTCCATAGATGGGTTGGGCTGGCATCGACGAGCACGATGTTTGCCTTGTTGCGCTTTCCTAGTGTGTTACCCAGTTTGGTTGCCAGTACGAGTCCGCCGGCGCCCCCTCCAATAATAACGATTTGTGGTTTCATGTTACGCCCTTAAAGATAAGATATGGGCAGCACTCTGCGCATTCTGAAGTGCCAAATGCTGTCCATATCTCAACTCAGGTATTTGATCTCAAAGTAGAAATATTGGCAATGAAATTTGTTTGGAGGTGGCCGTTACTCGTTAACTTAATGGCCGTTTCATGCACGCTGCCTGAAGATAAAAATAAACTCATAAAAAGTTGTACGAATTGATGGCGGGATGCTTTCGTGTGCACTATCTTTTGGGTTGCAGTATCCCACGGAAACGCGTTTTTGAGTATACGCGTAAGCTCAACTCGGGTCAGGAGTGATCAAATAATGGAGCAAGAAGGACATCGGAACCACTACGCCGATCATCTAGCGGCAGTTAATGAAACAAATCAGGTTATTACCACCGAAGATATTTGCAGCAACCAAGGTGCTACGATCGTTCCTCAGGGGACGGTATTGACACGAGAGGTGTCAGACAAAATTGCCAGGTTTTCGCTGCTTTGGCCCTTGGAGTTGCAGGTAAGGTTAGAAAGCTCCATCCCTCCCAGTCAGCTTTTCTCGGATATCTTAACGCTACAGAAGCGCATGTTTCGCTTCGCTGATACGCCCGCTCTGGCGAGTGCGCTGCGCTTAAGGTGTGGAGAGCTTGCAAGTTTTCCTTTGCTAACGCAAAAGCTCACCGTACTTGCCGAAAGAATGCCCGAACGCTACGGGAAAACACAGTCTGTGAGTAGCTTTGCTCTGATGCTGGCGATCGAGGCTGGTATGAATGACGAGTCCATAGCCGAGGTGTTTATGGCAGCTCAAATGCACGAGTCAGGCTATCTTAATCTACCGCCTGAGGTAGGCGTCAAGTGGCAAGAGTTCGCTCCTGGTCAACGACGAGAGCTGGACAAGGAACAACTTACAGAGAACAAGCGTTTTCTCGACCAGGTGGTGGGGCTTTCGAGGCGGGTAGGGGTGGCGGTATTAGAGCAGAAGGAACGCCCGGACGGCACCGGCTGGCCATTTGGTCTTATAGGTACGCGCCTCGGAGTTGAAAGTCAGATCCTGGGGATGGCGAACATACTACATGAGGCTTATGCAAAATATATTAAGCCGAGAGGCTACGATATCAGGCATTTGTTACCCATGATACAGGTCGAAGCCGATGGCTTTGACCCCTTGGTCTATGGTGCGGCCGTGTCGCTGTTAAAGGAGCATGCCCATGGCAACATCCGTGTGTTACCTAGTGAGTTTATTTCACCGTTGGCGAAGTACCTGATCGTGTTGCAGCGATTTTTGGAACATTGGCTGGCGCTGGCGCGGCAATGTGCAATTGCGATGCGAGAAACTAAATCAAACCCTAAAACAGAGCGAGCGATTAAGGTGGTCAGCTGCCTTGAGGACTTGTTTCGAAATTCGGGTCTGTGGGATATCACCATGCGCGACTGGTTGCACTACATTGCCGAACAGGGGAGTTTCTCGGAGCGAGCGGAAGTCGAAGTGATTTCTTTGATGTACGAAGCGGTGATGGATCGTTTCCAGGGGCTGAACTGGGCCTTAAGCGATGCGGCCAATGATCTGAATCCGGAATGGGCCAGCCGTTGCGACGATATCAGCAGTTTGCTCGGAAACTTACCCGAAAATCATATGGAGGTGTTTGAACGCTACGACGGTGTCTCTGAATGATACAGATTTTCCAAGTTATTAGAGGGCTTTGATTTGCTGGTCTACACTGAATGGAAACGACCCGAATGTGGAGTGTTATTTGTGACTAGCCCCGAACATAATTTAAGCCCGATTGGCTTGGAAGTCGCTGACCGTTTACAAACTATCGTCAGTGAGAAAAAAATAGATGTACCCCTATTGCCAGATGTTGCGAGCCGCGTTCTCGCGATGTCAAATGACCCCGATTCCGATGCCTCTCAGCTGGCAAAGTTGATACAAGGTGACCAGGCACTTGCGGGGCATGTTATGCGCATCGCCAACTCAGCGGCCTATACGCCCAACGCTTCAATGGTGTCGCTGCAACAAGCCATCGCACGTTTGGGAATGAGTTTAATTTCTGAAATTGCACTGGCTGCATCCCTGAATACCAAACTTTTCAAGGCACCGGGGTTTGAGAAGCGTACCGCAGAGATCTGGGACCACGCGTTGTTGACTGGTTTGTGGGGCAAAGAGATAGCGCGCTTGAGTAAAAAGAATGTAGAGGCGTCGTTTCTATGTGGTTTGCTCCATAGTATTGGGCGACCGGCGACGATACATGCTATTTCTGAATACGTGCGCAAAAAAGAAATTAAAATTACCCTGGAGGAGGTTCATGTTCTTGAGGATTGCTTCCATGTGTTATTTGGTGATGTGATTGTACGTAAATGGGAAATGCCAGCCATCGTACAGGAGTCTGTGCAGTACTATCGTGATTACAATGCTGCGCGCACCAATCGTGATCAGGCGATGATTATTAACGCTGCCGCAAAAATGGCCTCTGTCACTTTGGGGCTGGTTTCTGATTCGCTTTCCGAGGTTTTGGAGGACAATGTCTTTGCAGACTTGAATCTTTACAAGGATGAAATCGAATCGCTGCGCTTGCAAGAAGAAAAGGTCAAGGCAGGTCAGGAGGCGATGCGCGTATGAATAGCTTCGACGTCATCGTTATTGGCAGTGGGCCGGCGGGTCAAAAAGCGGCGGTTCAGGCTGCCAAAGCAGGCAAGCGCGTTGCGCTAATCGAACGCGACCAATGGCTTGGTGGAGCCTGTGTCCATCGCGGTACCATTCCGAGTAAAACACTGCGCGAAAATGCCTTGCGGGTAAAAAAAATGCGCGAGAATGCCGCGATATGTAAGTTTGAATTGGCAGAAGACACCGAAATGTCGACCTTAATCGACCGCCTTAACAAAGTAATCAAGGCGCATGATGGATTTATGGTTAACCAAATTGAGCGGAATAATATTGTCAGGGTGCATGGCCGTGCCTGTTTTGAGTCACCAACCCGCCTTGCGGTAAGTAAGGTGCGTGGCGAAACTGAAATCTATGAGGCCAAGTCTTTCGTGATTGCCTCGGGATCAATACCCCGAAAGCCTGATAACATTCCGGTAGATCACGAGAATATATTTGATAGTGACTCGATACTAAGCACGCTGTATTTGCCGCCGAGTTTGACGGTCCTTGGCGGTGGTGTAATTGCCAGCGAATATGCCTCGATTTTTCAGGCGCTTGGGGTAAAAGTCACCATGATCGACCGCTACCCTTTGCCTTTGGGCTTTATGGATGCCGATCTGACGGAAAAATTTGTTCATGCTTTTCAGGCCATGGGCGGTACCTGGATGGGCGAAAAAGTAGTTAAGTCGGTCGAGTGGGATGGCTTATCGAGCGTAATCACTACTTGCGAAGATGGCACGGTGGTGAAGTCAGCGAAACTTTTGTGTGCAGCCGGCAGGGTTGCGAATGTCGCGGATTTGGCAATTGAAAAGGCAGGTCTCAGCTTGAACGAGACCGGGAATATTTCTGTCAACAATTTACTCCAGACGGAGGTGCCGCATATCTATGCGGCGGGTGACGTGATTGGGCCGCCATCCTTGGCCTCTGCTTCGATGGAGCAAGGTCGCCGAGCAAGTTGTAATGCCTTGGGGATTCAGGTTGGTCCGATGAGCAAAATGATACCTTCGGGTATCTATGGAATTCCGGAATTGTCTGCGGTTGGTCTGACCGAGCAGCAGGCGCGTAAAGAGCATGGCGACGTGCTGATTGGTAGGGCGAAGTTTGAAGAAATATCGCGTGGCCAAATAAGTGGTATCAAAGATGGCATGCTAAAGATAATCAGCGATGCGAAAGGCGAGCAGGTGCTTGGCGTGCAAATTGTGGGTGAAGGCGCTACCGAACTGATTCATATAGGCCAAATGGCGATGTTGGCAGACCGACCGGTTGATATCTTTGTGGAAAGTATTTTTAACTTCCCGACGTTGGCTGAAGCATATCGGGTTGCTGCACTCGCGATTATCGGCCAGCGCAGCGAGCATTCGGAGGTCTATTAAGCCTCTTCGGTGCTGCGCGTCCGCGAAAGCAGGCGCAGCCGGATAGCTGCGCTGTCTGCTGCGTCTTAAACTTGTTACATAGTTAATATCGGGTAGAGAGAGCCCATAAGCAATACTGCCATGGTGTAGTTAAACGCTTTCAGGCGTTTTGGACTATCCAGTAGTTTGCGCAATTGTTGGCCCAGTGCTGCCCATGCACTGACAGAAGGCAGATTGACCAGCCCGAAAACCAATGCAACAGCCAGCACGGCTTCCATATTTCGAGACGGTGAGTAGACGGTAATTGCCGTAAGCGCCATCGTCCATGCCTTAGGATTTACCCATTGAAACAGCGCAGCTTGAAGAAAAGTAAAGGGTTTGCTTTTTCTTCCTGCTTCGGTCGAGGGTGCGCCAGCATTAGCGATGCGGTAAGCCAAATAGCTCAGATAGACGACGCTGACAATGCGCAGAATATCGTAAGTCAAAGGGAAGGCATCGAACAGCTGCATAAGGCCGACTCCTACGAGAGTCAGCATTAAGCAGAAGCCCCACGCAACACCCAGCATATGAGGAATGGTGCGCTGGAAGCCGAAGTTTGCGCCAGAGGCCATAAGCATTAAATTATTCGGCCCTGGTGTAATGGATGAAACAAAGGCGAAGGCGGTCAGTGCGATCACTAATTCGAGTGACATTTTTCTATCCTTTAAGCTGCGAGTCTATTTAAGCTGTCGAAAGAACAACTATAATCAATTTTGTATGAAATTATCTTGATTAATTGTCTTGTTTGAAGGTATGTATGCAACAAAATGTCGTTATTGATAGGATAGGTGAGCGAATATTGCGTGAGTTGAGTCGGGATGGCCGCGTTAGCAATGCAGAGCTTGCAGAACGGGTGGGTTTATCCCCCTCGGCGTGTTTGAGGAGAGTGCAGGAACTGGAGCGTGTTGGGGTGATACAGGGTTACCGGGCTGTACTCAATAAGGCGGCACTGGGTATTGGTTTTACTGCCTATATTGCAGTGGGTTTATCAGATCACACTAAAAAATCTCAGCGGGCATTTGAGCAGGCGATTACCCGCTCGGATGAGGTAACAGAGTGCCACAATATCACCGGTTCTTTCGAGTATATTCTACGCATAGAGACGAGTGATTTAGCCGCTTATAAAGTATTCCATACTGACGTGCTGGGCACTTTGCCACAGGTTCATTCGATTACTACCTATGTTGTTATGGACTCTCCCAAAGATGCTCGGGCATGAACGATGCAGTTGGCTTAGTCTTATGCTTCGGGTAGCTGTTGCATCAGGAAGCGAAGGCTGTTTTCACCCATCACCTTTTTGATCTGTCGCTGGTTCAAGCCTTGGTCCATCAAAGCTTGCGTCAGTACGGCGAGCTCACTGACATCGAAGCTGGTACTGATCGCGCCGTCAAAGTCAGATCCGAGAGCGATATGGTCTTCCCCCAGCAGCGTGATACCGTATTTGATACTGCGAGCGATGCCCGATGGGCTGTCGTCGCAGATCGCTTCTTTCCAGAAACCGATTGCGATCAGTCCGCCTTTTTTGGCAATGTTTTGCATCAGGCTGTCAGCAATATTGCGTTCGCTATTGCAGTAGCCTTTTAAGCCGGTGTGGCTAACAACAAGCGGCTTGGTTGAAAGTTCGAGCACCTCTTTGACGACCTGTTCTGAAGAATGGGAAACATCAATGATGATGCCTTTCTTGTTCATCTGCTGAACCACTTGGCGACCAAAGGGGCTCAGGCCTGATTTACTGATGCCGTGGAGCGAACCACCAAGCTCATTGTCAAAAAAGTGCTGCAATCCGATCATTCTGAACCCGGCATCATACAACTCGTCGAGTGCTTCGATCTCACCTTCGAGAGGGTGGCCTCCTTCAGAGCCTAGCAGTGCGAGTATTAAACCGGGTTCATTGGCTTTGGCCGCAAGCCCTTCGATGAGGTCTTGTCTGTTGCGAAGCACGCGAATCTGCTTGGGGTAAGCGCTTGCGAGTTCGTGCAGGCGAGCACTTTGGTAAAGTGCTCGGGCTTTCAAGCTCCCCCAAGTGCGCATAGGCCAGGTTTGGGCGATCACTAAACTGGTAATGTTGTCGCGTGCTTGCGCATCATTTTGATGAATGTTGAGCCCGGCCGGGGCCTTGGTGACGGTGGTAAACATTTGTATGCCTAGGTTGCCCTCGCGCATTCTAGGCAAGTCGGCATGGCCATAACTAGAGCGTTTAGCAAGATCCCGATCCCATAGCAAAGAGTCGCCGTGCCAGTCCATGATAATAAGCGACTGGTGCAGGGCGCGAGCTTCGTCAGAAATAACATAAGGGTCGTGTGGGCTCACCCGGTTTTTACCATTTTCGACCATGGCCGGTACAAGCATTCGTGCGGCGATTAAGCTCAGGCATATAAATGCAGCTAGTGCAAAGAAGGTCTTTTTTAAGGTGCTCGTTTCCATGATTCGGCCTTGTTTTTTATCGTTATATGTAGCGCAGGTAGTGCCAGTTATTTTTATTAAGCAGGTGCAGCGTTATGCCCAGATGATGGCCTTGGCGACCCAAGAGAGAAAGCCACTTGTATTTAGACGCCACGTTGTTTGTTCAAGCTACTGTAGAGTGGAGTAGTTGAATTTTCTTTGATCTGCTTCACGTAGGCATGTTTCAAGCGCGCCGCGTGCCCAAAGTCGCATTTGGGTCACAATACTCGTGCCAAACTTGTCGTTGGTGTCGCGTTATTTAAATGGTAACAAGGGGCAAATTCTGGCCCTCAAGGTTTAGGGGGCGATAAAGTAAAACAGGCAGTCGGCTTGGGCGATGACAGGGTTGTTTGTGACCATAAATAGTTTTAGGGGTTTTTTGGGGCATAAACAAGCATCGCGTACCTCAAAGTATTCGTGCAGTTGTTCATTGCCTTTATGGTCTTTCGCACTGAGTGCATCAAGGCCGCTTGGGCCTAGAAAGCCGATCGTTTCGTCCCGCGTTAAGGTGCCGTAATTGAATTTTTCGGCTTGTGAGGGAAGGGTGATAACCGCGTCTTTTGCGGGGGTATCGCCGTAGGCGACTTTGCCAGCGTTTCTTGTTTCGAGGCGGATCGGGTTGTAAAAGCAGTTCACCTGATAGCTCAAGCCTTTTTCCGCCAGTACGCGTTCGGTATCCAGAAAACGATGCAGCCCTTCTTGAGCAACAATTTGGGACGAGTAGTCACCCGCGCCACCACATTCCACAGTGACGCTGACGAGTTCTTGTTCACTAAGTTCCATTAACGCGCCGAGCCTTAGATCCGTGACAATAAGGTCGTTAGTAAACAGGGATGTGAGAGCCTTATGGTCTTCGTCGGCAGAAATAGCTACCGCAAAAGCGGGGCCGGACCCGGAGGTATTATGTATGTCGATCAGGCATTCCGGTTGCGCTGAATGAAGCAGATCGAGAATACTTTTTGCCAGCTGACCCTGTTCATCAAGATAAGGTGGGCGAAAACAGCGATTCAAGTCTCGCTTGCCGGGCAGCATACGCTGGCTAAACATGGGAGAATACATTGCTGCTTCAACTGAGGCGATAATGAACACGACCCTGGTTTGAGGTACATGACCTGAACGCAGGTAGTGGTAAATGGCCTGCAAGCCAGATGGTTCGTTGCCATGCAAGAGCGTACAGACCGCACGAGTACGAGTGTGATCATGGCCATCAATATAAATGGCGCTCGGTGCGTTAAGATAGCTTAGAAAGTCGGCCAGTGAGTCACCCACTAGCGCGGGCTTAGGGTTGTCGATTACACGTAACATTGATGGTCTACCCCGCCTTGCGTTAACATTTGTCGCTCCATTCGTGAACCGGTTTTCCGCTGCGGTACTGTGTGTAATAATCCTCTAGCATCAGGTTTAAAGCCTCTTCTTCTCGATGCTGCTTACACAGTGAGTCGAAGCGTTTTGTTTGCCAGGTGGCGCCATTTGTTTTGCTTGCCACTGCCGCGCGTACTACGTCCATTTGTTGATCAATTTCGCTATCGCATATACCCAGGTCGCTTAAGCCTTGCTCTGCTACAGGCAGCAGCTCGCCAAGAATATCGAGCAGCGGGCGCTCCACAATATTGCCTGCTTGCAGGTTGGGCCAAAACAATCTGGCATTGAGCCCATACCTTGCGGCGCGATAAAAATTCTGTTCGGCGAAGCGAAATGGCATGCTGGGTAGGATGCAGTCTATGTCTTCCTGTAAACCTCTAATCAGGCCGCTTGCGAGGGCAGCGTGGGCGACCATGTCAATACTGCTGGGGCCTGCCGGCAGGGCGCGCAATTCGATACGCAGATGTCCCCCGTCGGCCGGGTCGTAGATCGGTCGATTCCAGTTCCAGATACTACCTAAGTGGAGTCTTAACTCGTTCAAAGCAGGTGCTTCGCCTTTTAAAAGTTTGTTTTCGTCGTTTTCGCCGCCGCAGATGGGTAAAAGAGGTTCGAACAAATAAACTCCTTCAGCGAATAACTCGTAAATACTTTTGCGCACCCAGCCCGTGCCAAACATTACTCTTGCTGGCAGTTGTTTTTCCAGAGCGTCATCCATGCGGTAATCTATCGATTGTTTAAACAGGGCAATGCGTGTTTCCTGCCACAGTTTTTGGCCTAGAAAAAGCGGCGAGTTAGCGGCGAGACCAAGCACCAATGGAGATACCAGCTGTGCGGCGTTGTAAGCCGCAGCGAAGTGCTGTGGGTTCACTCGATAATGGAACTGGAACGAGGTGTTTGCGCCCTCAAGTGATACGTCGCTCCAATGCATATCGAGTTTGTCGGCACCCTCAATATGTATATGAAAGTCAGCACCACGCTTGTCGCGTATTGCCTTCGCGAGCGCATGATATCGCGGCAGGTCGGTAATCGCTTCGATTCCCATATCGGAGGCCTTTAAGGTGGGTAATATACCAATCGGTAGAATCCGTGCCTGTTCTAGATCTGCGCATTCTGTCAGGGCCTCGAGTGCCGAGTTCATTTGCCGGCGCATTTGTTTAAATGGGGAGTCTGTCCCGCTTACCGGAACAAAGTTATATTCCAGATTGAAGCGATTGAGTTCGAGGGTGAGTTGAGGGTCGTTCATGCGCTTGCACAGCAATTGATTAATCGCTTTAGGGCGGCCTTGGTCGTCAATAATGTAAAGCTCCAGCTCGGCTCCAAATGAAGGTTGCCCCAAACCAAAGCCCGGAGTCGCGAGAAGTTCCCGTAAACAAAGCAGGTTGTCGTTTAGTTTTTGCCGGAACTGCTGGAAGTCTCGTTGGGAAAACCGTGTTTGTGAAATGTCTTTACCCATTGTGCTGCGCCAGAAAGATGAAACACGCCTTAAGCATAGTTGCTTTTACCAAGCCCTGCTAAGCGTGATAGAAACGAGACGTAATGCTCCTATATGCTTTTTTGAGCCTTGCTTGGCTTAGGTCCAAATCAAGTTTAACTCGGTATTAAAGTTCTTGGTGGTTGCGGAGCTGCGTATCGTCGGCGATACTTTAGGTATAACGCATTTTTGTTCACCTTCTTGTCCTAAGCTGTCGCCTCCTATGATCAAACGCATTCCTATCGATAGTCTCAGTGTTGGTATGTATATATCTGACCTGAATGCTGATTGGATTCCACATTCCAATATGAAAAAACGCGGCACAATCAAAAGTGAGGAGGTGATCGAAAAGATCAAAAAGCTGGGGGTCACTGATCTGTATATCGATACCAGCCTGGGCAAGGACTCTCAGGATGCAGTACCCAGTTCAGAGGTAGATCAGCAAAACGAGGCCCGTTTGCAGGGGCTTGGCTCACTCGCCCCCTTAATGAAACCCAAGCTAAGTCTTGACGAAGAAATGCACGCTGCGACCAAGGTGCATGACGAAGCATTAGGCTTGGTGTCGAATCTGCTTGGTGATGTGAAAGCGCGCAAGCCCATCGCACTGGATGCCTTTGAGGAAGTGGCGGACGGCATGTTGGACTCAGTACTGCGCAACCACAACGCCTTGTCGTGCCTGGGCCGAATTCGCCAAAAAGACAGTTACCTGATGGAGCACTCGGTTAATCTGGCGGTGCTTATGTCGGTGTTTGGCAAGTCTATGGAGCTGGATAGAACGACGATGCAGCATATTGCGATAGGGGCCATGCTGCACGACATCGGCAAAATAATGATTCCGGATGAAATACTCCATAAACCTTCGAAGTTAAGTACCGAAGAATTTGAAGAAATCAAAAAACATGCGCGCTTTAGTAGAGAGCTTTTGGAGCAAGTCGAAGGAATGCCGAAATTGGCTGTATTGGTTGCCGCTCAACATCATGAAAAAATGGATGGTTCCGGCTATCCAGAAGGATTGTGCGGCCACGAAATATCGCCTTATGGAAGGATGGCTGCCGTCGTCGATGTTTATGACGCGATTACCGCCGATCGGGTGTATCACAAGGGGATGACTCCATCGGCAGCCTTAAAAAAGCTAGTCGAGTGGAGCCATCATCTTGATCCTTCACTTGTACGGCACTTTATCCGCAGTGTGGGAATTTATCCCGTCGGGTCTTTGGTTTTGCTCGAAAGCGGAAGGCTTGCGGTGGTGACGCAGGCGAATGATTTCGACCAGCGTTTGCCGCAAATTAAAGTGGTGTATCACACAAAGTTCAGAACGTTTTTGAAAGTTGAAAATATAGATTTATCCAAGCCCTCCGTTCAGGACCGCATCGTTAAGGCGGTTGACCCCAACGACTATAAAATT
>JBFJVR010000005.1:0-18572 GCA_041624095.1 Oleiphilaceae bacterium | reverse complement strand
CTAAGAGAGTTGTTTTACCAGCATGAAGTCGAAATCCGAACTTTTGTAGGTCGGATCGGCACCAGTTCTGCGCAGGTTTATCAAGAGGCTTGGCAAAATGGAGAGCTTGCAGCGCGTGGCGTTGCAACGCTGGTATGTTTTGATCATCAGGAAAAATGCTCTGTGCCCATAAGCGAAGCGATCAAAGCTCAGCTTAGTGAGCATTTACGTCCATCTGAATAGCAGCCCAAATCAGTTTAGGCGCTTCTCAATTTCCATATAACGAAGTACTGCGTCTTCAGGGAACATGAGATCCTTGCCTTTTTTTACCGACGGCAGCAAGCTTTCTCGCGCGTAGCGCTTGACGGTGACTTCAGGTTTTTCGAGCATTTTGCAAACTTCAGAAAGCGCTAATAGTTTTGTGTTAGTGGCCATATGGCTCCCCCAAAAGCAAGTAATAGGCGAGGGCTGGGGCCGAACATTTTCCGCGAATGGAGCTAGATCAAACCGAGCCTCAAAAACTGTTTAATCAGTATAGACCAGATAGTTTGAAGCAAAACCCCAATGAGCAAGAAAATGAGAAATTTACCGGTCGTGATGAGCTGAAGCTAGCTTAAGAGTGCGGCTGTGCTTGCCACGATGGTCATTATAAACAGGAACCACTTTAGCGCATTTTGGCTCAGATTGAGGGTGATCTTAACCGCAAGGTGAGCGCCAACCATCGAACCCGCTGCAAGCATGAGCCCCGGAATCCACCATACCTGATCACGCAGGACGAATACCGACAAGGCAACGAGGGTAAATGCGGCCGTGCACACAATCTTGATTGCATTAGCGCGAACCAGGTCGAATCTCAGGCTGCCAGCGATAGCTGCAAGTAAGATAAACCCGACACCTGCCTGCACAAAACCGCCATAAAAGCCGGCGAGCAATAGCATTGGCACCGAGCTCGGTGTGTCGGCGATGAGTCGCGAGGGAGTGCCCTCCGGAGGCGCTACAACTCCGGGCTTAAAGAGAATCACGGCGGCCATTGCTATCATCGAACCAAGTAGAATCGGTTTCAATAGTTGGGGCGGTAAATATGAGGCTGTAATTGCACCAGCCAAACCGCCGAGCAAACTTAGGGCAATAATCTTCTTCAGGTCGGGCATATCAAGTTTGCCGTACTGTTTGAACCCTTTAGCAGCCGTTAAAGACTGGAATAGCACGCTTACGCGGTTAGTTGCGTTGGCAATATCTGCAGGTATGCCCATCACCATCAGCGCGGGTATAGTGAGGTTAGATCCACCCCCTGCCATGGTGTTAATGATGCCGGCTATAAAGCCGGTGACGACAAGCACAAGGATAGAAAGCAGGCCAAAGTCTTCCATAAATACTTCTATTTGGTTTAAAAAATTGTGCCGCGCATGTTACCTTAACGCGCTTGACTACGCACCCTCCTTGGCATTCTTGAGCTGCTAATAATGACACAACATAAAGCATTACAAGATACCCACCCCTTGCTTCGGGAGGGCGATACCTGTTCAGCCAAAATCGATTGGCCTTCAGTGCTTACTGTGTCGGTCGTAAGTACGCTAAAAACTGCCGAAAAGTACTACGGAAGGGTGTTCGAGTGCCCTGAAATCACCATGGATTTGCGTGGCCGAGCAGCTGGCCAATTTCGTTTTATCACCAAGGGGCGTCGAATGTATGGTGCCCAGCTTAGGTTCAATCGCGCTTTACTTGAGCAGTATCAGCAAGATTTTATTGACGAGGTAGTGCCTCATGAAGTCGCACATCTAGTAACGTATGTCTTGTATGGTCGTGGCGTAAAGCCTCATGGCAAAGAATGGCAGTCGATTATGTTGGAGGTGTTCGGGCGTGAAGCCAGCGTTAGGCATTCGTTTGACACGTCCTCCCTGGAGCAACGCAAAGGTAAGCGGTTTCCCTATCTATGTCAGTGCAGTGGTCGAGTTCATCAGCTAGGCCTGACGCGCCATAAGCGGGCTCAAAGCCGGGGAACGGCATATATTTGCAGAAGCTGTAAGGCCAGTCTCATTCCGTCGAAGGCGTCTGTAGTCGCTTGATCACGATGCTTAAAAGCCGATTTTGGATGCCCGAGGGACAGGTTTTTAATGGTGGCTGAATAAGGAGGGTAGGTAAGTCGAAAATTAAAACGTGCAGCAGGAATTGTGCAGTTGTTGGCTGGAGGCTCGACTGGGCCAAGCCTCCATTTTTTAGTTAACGCGCCAGGTGCTCAAACTTGCCGGGTACACCGTCCCACTCCTGCGCATCGGCAGGCGGGTCTTTTTGTTCCGTTATGTTTGGCCAGGTCTGACAAAGCTCTGCGTTGAGCTCGATAAACTTAATTTGATCCGCCGGGAGCTCATCTTCCGAGAATATCGCATTGGCAGGGCATTCCGGCTCACACAGAGCACAATCGATACACTCATCAGGGTCAATGACCAGAAAGTTAGGGCCTTCGTAGAAGCAATCTACAGGGCATACTTCGACACAGTCAGTATATTTACACTTGATGCAGTTTTCGGTAACAACGAACGTCATAGGGAAATCCCGGAATTAGTCTCTACTCGTGTGATTCAATTACACAGGCTTAGCAGCGCGCATCATCTTGAATCGCTTAAAATTTTAATAGGGGCGGTATTTTAAGGTTTGATGTGGAATGGTTCAAGCATTAAGAGAATAAGTGTTTAAAGCTCCGCTTTGCGCTTGAATGTCTGGGTACCTCGGTGCCAACCAAAAGAACTCATTGCCACAAGCAAACAAGCGCTTAGGCTTTGTGGCGGAGCTTTTCTTGCAGGTCATAGAGTGCATCCAGCGCCTTGCGAGGCGTTATATTATTCAAGTCCAGCTCAAGCAGTGCTAGTTCAATTGCTGATGGTTCTGCGGCGAACAGGTCAGTTTGCAGGCAAGTGGCTTGTACAGGTTCTAACGTGCTCAGCTGGGTGTGGGCAGCGGATGAATCATTGCTTTCTAGCAAAGTCAGTTGCTGTTTCGCATCCTGTATCACTTTCTTTGGTACGCCTGCCAGTTTTGCGACTTGCAGCCCATAGCTTTGGCTGGCGGCTCCATCGTGTACTTTGTGCAAAAAAACAATCGTTTCATCATGCTCGGTTGCAGTAAGGTGGACGTTGGCTACCGTGTCGATTTCATCGGCCAATGTGGTCATTTCGAAATAATGTGTAGCGAAAAGGGTATAGGAGCGAAGCGCCAGCGCGAGGTGTTTAGCGCTCGACCAAGCAAGGGATAGCCCGTCGAAGGTGCTGGTGCCACGACCAACTTCATCCATTAGTACCAGACTATGCTGGGTAGCATTATTAAGTATGTTAGCTGTTTCGGTCATTTCGACCATGAAGGTTGAGCGCCCCCCGGCGGTATCATCGGAACTACCCATGCGGGTGAAAATTTGATCAATCGGGCCGATGAGTGCTTTTTCTGCCGGCACAAAACTGCCTGTTCCAGCCAATAATATGGTGAGTGCTACCTGACGCATGTAGGTGGACTTACCCCCCATATTTGGCCCGGTAATGATTAGCATTCTGCTTTTTTGGTCGAGATACAGGTCGTTAGGAACAAAGGGTTCGGATATGATCTGTTCGACTACGGGGTGACGACCTTGTTCGATGATCAGTGATTCGCAGTCATGAAACTCTGGCCGGCTAAAGTTGAGGTTTGCCGCGCGTTCAGCGAAGTTACTCAGTACATCCAGTTCAGCCAGTGCGCTCGCGCAATCCTGCAATGCGACGATCTGTTCGTTAAGCGTTTCCAGCAAGGATTCATACAATACTTTTTCACGGTTTAAAGCGCGGCTTTTACTGCTCAGCGCTTTATCCTCAAATTCTTTCAGTTCAGGTGTAATAAAGCGTTCTGCATTTTTCAAGGTCTGGCGTCGAATGTAGCGGTCGGGTGCATCGCTTGATTGAAGTTTACTGATTTCAATGTAATAACCATGTACGCGGTTATACCCGACTTTCAAAGTGCCCAAACCGGTAAGTTCTTTCTCACGTTGCTCCAGGTCGATAAGAAACTGCCCCGCGTTTTCACTCAGGTTGCGCAGTTCATCCAATTCGCTGTCAAAACCTGCTTTGATGACGCCTCCGTCCCTGATCACTACGGGTGGGTTATCGATAATCGCGCTGGCAAGTGTTGCTTCCAGCTCCGGGTGTTCGGATATCTTTTGTGAAAGCTGCTGTAGTGATGGGGCCGAGAGCTTTCGTAAGTGTGATTGTAATTCGGGCAGCCTGCTCAAGGCGTCTCTTAGTCGCGAAAGGTCACGGGGGCGGGCCGAGCGCAGTGATACGCGTGACAGTATGCGTTCTATATCTCCAATGTGTTTCAAGCTGGAGTTAATGGTCTCAAAATGATAATTATCGAGCAGCATTTCTACGGCATTCTGGCGCTGGCTAATTTTTTGGTGTTCTCTAAGGGGTTGATTCAACCAGCGTTTTAATAAGCGACTACCCATCGCCGTATGGCAGCGGTCCATGACCCAAGTCAGTGTATGTTGGCTGTCGCCATTAAGGTTCGTATCTATCTCTAGGTTCTTGCGCGTTGCTGCATCCATTAGAATGTAGTTACTGCGGCTTTCTTTGTTTAAAGAGCGGATATGTTTTAGCGCACTGCGTTGGGTATCTTTGGCGTATTGCAGCAGGCAGCCTGCCGCCTGGATGGCTAGATGCATGGTCTCGCAACCAAAGCCGGCAAGATCCTTGGTCTGAAAATGATCACACAGTACGCGTTCGCAACTTTCAAGATCGAACAGCCAGGGGCCTTGTCGTCGTATGCCTCGTTTGATACCAAGGCTTTCCTCGTAAGGGAACTCTTCGCTGATCAGCAATTCAGCGGGCTTGATTCTTTGCAACTCGCCGAGGCAGGCATGCAAAGAGTCAGCTTCGGTCAGCGAAAACTGCCCCGTACTCAGTTCTAGCCAGGCCAGTCCGAATTTGTCGTCCTTATTGAAGTGAAGCGCGCAGATCAGGTTTTCTGAGCGCGCATCAAGAAATGCTTCGTCGGTTAGTGTGCCTGGCGTAACTACGCGCACGACTTGTCTTTCTACCGGCCCTTTGGAGGTGGCTGGGTCGCCTATTTGTTCACAAATAGCGATTGATATGCCGGCCTTGACCAATTTGGCGATATAGTTTTCGGCGGCATGATAGGGAACGCCCGCCATGGGAATTGGCTCACCACCGGATTTGCCTCGCGCTGTCAGCGTAATATCAAGTAGCTCTGCTGCCAGCTTGGCATCGTCGAAGAATAGCTCGTAAAAGTCCCCCATACGATAAAACACGATTTCATTAGGGTGTTCGTGTTTTATTTTCAGGTACTGAACCATCATCGGGGTGTGCTGGACTGGGGCGTTATTACTCATAATTTCCAATATATCAGGCAATCAAGGTGTGCGAGATTCTACGTCAAATTTACAATTAGTAGTATGCCGTGCGCTAATTTTAATTGGCGCTCTGCCTACACTACTGCTAATTATTTTTTATATATATTACGCATGCTTAGCATGTCTTGCTATGCTCAATAGACAATTATTAAAAATGCTGATTGAGGCTGGGAGAAAGAACAAATGCGGGGTTTGAATGGATGGATGCGACTGCTCGAAGGAAGTCAGTCGGCAGTATTGTCCAACCTGTTAAAGGAATTAGATCGAATTACGTCGTCCGACGAATCATCTGCCATGCAGCTGGCAGATGTCATTCTTAAAGATGCAAGCCTCACTTCAAGTGTCATAAAAATTGGTAATTCCGTTCAGTTTAATGCCAGTTCAATTCCGGTGACCACCGTTAGTCGCGCAATTCTGAATATTGGATTTAAGCATATACGTTCGGTGGTCATGTCGATAAAAGTTCTCGAAGCCGTACTTAAAGAATCGCCAGCCCCCTTATTGATTTCGCGTATTGCTACAACATTACATGGCGCCGCACAAGCTCAGGCCTTGTGTGCAAACTTGCCAGACTGGAAGCAGGAAGAAGTCTTCGTTGCATCGTTGCTGAGTCATTTGGTTGAGCTCCTTGTACTGGGGACAGATGAGCCAGATGCTAAACAGCTCAAAGAAGAGTTGCTGCCTGAATCGAGTGACGTGGAAAAAAACAAAGCGGCAGAGCGTATATTAGGCGTCAGTTTTACCCGTTTATCCAAGACGCTGATGAAGCAGTGGCGTATAGAGGGCTTGGTCAATGAAGTCTTATCAAAGCCTGATGAGCCTAGCGAAATTGTTCAAGCTATTCAGTTCGGTGATGAAATCAGCCGTACTGCGCTCTTTGGTTGGGAGTCCCCAGAGTTCAAGGACGTAATGGAACGTGTTGCTGAGTTTAAGCAAGAAAAGCCTAACGACGTTCGTAAGGCGCTTATCGGCACCGCCGATGAGGCCGCAGAGTCAATCGCACAGTATGGGCGTGCCGTGTTACTAGGGCACATCCCAACCAGTAAGAAAGCAGCGATTCGGTACACTAAAAGTGACCTTAAAAAAGCCGAACAGAAACTGTTGCTGCCGGATCCCTCTCTACAGCTCAAAACTCTTCAATCATTAACGTCGCAGTTAATGACAGACTTCAATATCAATAAGGTATTCAAAACCGTTCTCGGGGGTATGCATAAAGGCGTCGGACTTGAGCGTGCGACACTGGCTATTTTTGATAAAACTCACCAGCGTTTGGTAACGAAATACGCTGAAGGCGAGGGGACGGATAAATGGACAGAAACGTTCATTCTGAAATATGTGAAAAGTCATACCGGTTTTTTGCACAACCTGTTTGAGCAGGACCAACCCATTTGGGTCGGTTATGAGGCGCATCGGCATGTGTCAAAGTACGTCACTCCGGAATATCGCGGCTTAACGGGTTGTGACGAGTTTTTTATCGCCCCTCTGACTGCAAAAGGCAAAAAGGTCGGCGTGATTTATGCCGATATGGGTGTATCCGGAAGGGAACTAACGCAAGAATATTTTGAGGGCTTTAACCATTTTATCCAGCAAACCAGATTGGCATTAACGGTTTTGGCGAGCAAGTAATTCCCCCGCTATTGCATTGGCTGCTGATGAATTTAACTGTTAGTAATATCGACAAAGATGGTAAGTTTCTGTCCGGGTTGCAAGTACTTGTGTTTATCCAGATTATTCCAATTGATCAGATCCTGTATTCGCACACTAAAGCGGCTTGCGATGCGCGCCAAGGAATCGCCTTTACGAACACGGTAGCCTACTTGCTTGATCATATTGCGTTTTTGGCTGAAAGGCGGGCGTGAAACAGCGCTGCTTAGTTTGTCCGAAAGCTCAGCCTTGGACCATATGACCAACTGTTTACCTGGCTTCAAGACATCGGTAGGTGCCATACCATTCCATTTTGCCAACGCCCGGACGCCGACTTTGTGTGCAAGCGCAAGGTCCCACATCGTGTCTCCGGTCTGCACAATATGCTCAACACGAATACTGCCTTTTGGCCCTTTAATACGAGCTTGTTTACTTTCTAGGCGGTTTGTTTCGCTCAGGCCATAAAACTGTTTACCTTTAGACGCGATGGGAATCAGCAATTTCTGTCTGGCGCGGATCATCGTGGAGCGAAGATGATTCACCTCTTTGATGACCGAGGGAGTCGTATTAAATCGCTTAGCAATTTTAATTAAAGAGTCGCCCGGTTTGACTGTATAACGCTGCCAGGTAAGGCGCTCTTTGTCTGACAAGTCGGCGATATGTTGTTTAAATACCTTGGCGTTGGTAGCGGGCACTAACAAGGTGTGCGGGCCCAAGGGAGGGGTTGCCCATTGGTTCAGGCCCGGATTCAAACGGTATATCTCTTGTATATCTACTTCCGCCATTGTCGCTGCCTGAGCAAGGTCTAATTGTGAGCGGATGTCGACAATCTCAAAGTAGGGCTTATCGGTAATGGCTTTTAGGCTTACACCGTAGTGCTCCGGATTACTAACAATTTTAGCAATAGCGATCAGTTTAGGAACGTAAGCTCTGGTTTCGCGTGGCAAATGCAGCGACCAGAAGTCGGTAGGCTTGCCTTTTTTCTTGTTTTTACGGATAGCCTGACTAACGCGACCTGAACCGGAGTTATACGCCGCCAGGGCATGCAGCCAGTTGCCATCGAAGCGTTTGTTAAGGTAAGTCAGATAGTCAATAGCCGCTTGAGTAGAAGCGATTACATCGCGTCGTCCATCGTACCACCAGTTTTGATGTAAACCGTACATCTTGCCTGTGCCAGGAATAAACTGCCATAGCCCCGAGGCCCGTCCATGACTGTAGGCAAAGGGGTCGTAAGCACTTTCTACCAAAGGGAGTAGTGCCAGTTCTAGCGGCATGCCATGCTTTTCGAGCTGGTCGACGATATAGTGCAAATAGCGAGAGGCGCGGCTGAATGTGCGATCCAGATAATTCTGGTTCCCTGCATACCAGTTCAGTTGGCTGGCAATCCTTGGGTTGTCGATTGTTAAATCTAAAGAAAAGCCACGGCGTATGCGGTCAAAAAGCATGGGGTCGGTAGCGTTGGATTTTGGCTCATTGCTATGCCGTAGGCTTTGTAACTCGTTGTTTATCAGGTTTTCGAGTGAATCGGTCGGTGTAATAAACCCGTATTCAGAATAATCAGTGTGGTGAGATAAATTTGCCTTAAGCCCCTGCGTAGTGTTGAACACCTGATTAATGTAGTCCTCGATTTTGAATGGCAAGGTTTTGTTTACTGCTGGGTCGAGGGCTGACTGTTGTTGCGGGGGCCGATCCATTGGTCTGAAGAGCGCTGCCGCCTCAGTTTTGTCTATTGCTCCTTGGCTCGGCAACATAGTCTTCTTTGCATCTTTGCCAAGCACACTCGATGTCTTTTGCTGCTTTGAGGCTGCGCGCGCTGACTCGTCCGTATCGGAAGTGGACGCAGCGCTGCGGGGTTGTGTGTCGTCTTCGGCGGAGGCATAAGACTGCCTTGCATCTGTAGAGGGACCTGTTTCCGAGGAATCTGCAGTCTTTTGCAGAGAAGAACAGCCAGAAAAGAATATCAACGCCAGTGCGATTACGGAATAATGCATCGTGTCCAATTAAATAGTGTGTATGGAAGTGAAGCGGGCAAGCAAGTCTATGAACTCAGGTCTTGTCGGTCAACGTGCATTACGAATATTCATATTAAATTTTATATATGTGCATCTGGTGTGCATCTAAGTAACGACTCGCTTTGACGGAGCGGGTACCTCTACCCGCAAATGTAAGTTTGGGCAACGCGATAAAGTCTAGTAATGGTCTTTGGCGCGCCTAAGTTGAGCGAACACAGCTACCGCGTCGGTGAGCGGTGTGTCGCCTTTAGCGGCCATTGCCTTTGCTATTTCCGGATACTCACACCTTAGAAAAGGGTTGATTCTGAGTTCGTTTTCGATCGAACTCGGCAAGGTAGGTAGCGCCTTCGCTCGCTGCTGTTCGCACCATCGTCGATACTCGATGAGTTGCGTGTTGTCTGGTTCAACCGACAGAGCAAACGCCAAATTCGCCAAGGTATATTCGTGGGCGCAGTAGATCTCTGTGGAAGGTGGAAGCTCCGCAAGGCTAAGCAGCGATCGGTGCATCATCTCGGGGCTGCCTTCGAACAGGCGGCCACACCCGCCTGAAAACAGCGTGTCACCACAAAACAGCCAAGGCCTTGAGTGCAGTGTATCGCTAGGCGAATAATAGACGATGTGTTTCAGTGTGTGGCCCGGAGTCGCGATGACCTCAAAGCGGGAACCCAGCAGCTCAAGCGTGTCGCCCTCCGAGACTGGTGTATCGGTAAACGCAAACCCTTCCGCTTTATTTGCGAACACTGTGCAGTGATGTTGCTCTTTTAGTTTGGCGACCCCACCTATATGGTCCGGGTGATGATGTGTCACCAATATGCCACTCAGTTTAAGCTGACTTTGCTCGAGATAAGCATTAACCGCGTTGGCATCACCAGGGTCAACGATTAAACATTGCTGCTCTGCTTGGTCTTCAATTGACCAGAGGTAATTATCAGTAAAAGCATGAATAGGATGTACAGAAAGCGTCATGGTAATAAATTCACTAATAGCACTTGGGGTAAACTGGGATTGAAAGTATAGTGCCAATGACACAGTTTTACCTATTTGCTTGCAGCTAATACGGGAGCCCGATTCAAGATGAGTATCGACCACGCGTTGCCGGATGGCTTTAAGTCCATACAAAAAATGCTCGAACTATGGTTCCAAACCCCATTGGGGCGTTCTTTGTTGGCAAACCAACGTTCCGTAATCGACCAGACCATCGGCAACCTGTTTGGCTTTCATCAGGCTGAAATTTGCGTATCTCATCGCATACCGGTCGGCAATGCTTCTCATTTAGGACATAAGTTTTATGTCTTACCAGAGTGGGAACCAGACCTGCCCGACAATTCACTTATTTCTACGCACGATGAGCTTAGCCTGGATCACGATATGGTCGATCTGGTGATCTTGCATCATGCTCTGGATTTTTGCGCGAATCCGCATCAGGCCTTGCGCGAAGCATCGCGCATCCTTAAACCTTCAGGTCATTTGTTGATAGTCGGTTTTAACCCACTAAGCATGTGGGGAATGCGGAAATTCCTGCTGCGCTCGAATAACGCGCCATGGAATAATCGCTTTGTCGCTGCGAGCAGGGTCGAGGACTGGCTAACCTTGCTGGACTTTAAAGTAGGTACTTTGGAATATCATTTTTATGCGCTGCCGCTGAACCGTCAGCCACTCATTGATCGTTTTGACTGGTTGGACCGGTTTCTGAATGCCCGGGTGCCGCTTGGTGCATACTACAGCATATTGGCGAAAAAGCAGGTAGGGTCGCGTATTATGGTCGCGCCGCGGTGGCGTAAGAAGGCAAAGGTCGTCGGTTTACCCTTGGTCAACCGCATCGATTCAAAGAACAAAACTTAACCGGAAAAGAATACAGGAATAATAAGTGATCGAAGTATATACAGACGGGGCCTGCAAAGGTAACCCTGGGCCCGGCGGATGGGGTGCCTTGCTAATCAGTGGCGAACACCGCAAAGAGCTATGTGGTGGTGAGCCAAATACGACCAATAATCGCATGGAGTTAATGGCCGCAATCAAAGCACTGGAGGCCTTAAAAAAACCTAGCAAGGTAATACTCAATACCGACTCGCAATACCTGCGCAAAGGTATGCTAGAGTGGATTCACAACTGGAAGAAAAACGGGTGGAAGACTTCGGCAAGAAAGCCTGTCAAAAACGATGATCTGTGGCAGCAAATCGATAAGCTGGTTGCCAAGCACGACGTAGAATGGGTTTGGGTTAAAGGCCATAGTGGCAACCCGGGAAACGAGGTGGCCGACGAGCTGGCAAACAAGGGTATTGAGACTTTGTCAGCTTAGCCGCCTTTGAGGCGTGGGCCGGGTCTAAAGGGTAAGGGTAGCGTACAGTCAGCTCAGTTTATCGTTTGGACTGTAGAATCGTAGAACTGTAGAAGAAGAGAGAAGTATATGCGGCAAGTAGTGCTGGATACCGAAACAACGGGTATTGATCCCGCGCAAGGGCACCGAATTATTGAAATAGGCTGTGTTGAGCTGGTTGACCGAAAACTCACCGGCAATCACTACCATGTCTATATCAACCCTGAACGTATTGTTGAAGATGAAGCCATCGCAGTACACGGTATTACCAACGAGTTTTTGACCGACAAGCCCGTGTTTAAAGCTATAGCTGAAGATTTTCTCAGGTTTGTGAAAGGGGCCGAGCTGGTTATACACAATGCGCCGTTCGACGTCGGCTTTATTAATCACGAATTCCAAAAGCTAAAGCCTTCTCCCGGTCTGGTAGCCGATCATTGCGGCGTGCTCGACACCCTGGCCATGGCGCGGAAAAAGCATCCCGGGCAGAAGAACAACCTAGATGCCCTGTGCAAACGCTACGGCATTGACAATAGCCACCGAGACCTCCACGGGGCGCTGTTGGATGCGGAGATTTTAGCGGACGTCTATTTGCTGCTGAGTGGCGGGCAGACGGCCTTGCTGCTCGATAGCGAAAGCGGCAGTGACAATAAAATATCGAGTTTGAAGCCCGTACAGCGCCAGAGCGAAAGCCTTAAAGTGATCAAGGCGGGCGAGCAGGAACTGTCAGCACATCAGAGCTATATGGCTAACTTGGCCAAAAGTTGCGAAAAGGTAATTTGGTCTGATAGTTAAGGAAATAACAAGTACCGCTTGCTGTGTGAGGGAAAAAGCCTTGCTTTCGTTTTAGTGCAGTAGATGAAAAGCGGGCTGCATTTCTTGTGAACACTCAAAATTGTGATATAAATTAATAATAAAGAAACATATTTTAATGCTGGCTGTGAGTTGGTATTAGTATTTTAGAAACGGTTCAGGGATGCCTTATTTGCATCGCTTGCGCGGGATTTGCGACAGTATATCCAAGGTCAGGTTAATAAAACGCTGCCGTTTCGCTTACGCATATATCGGGATATAAAAGGTGCATAGATACCAAAATAACGTTTGCCGGGCGCTTAAGGTATGAGCTTGACCTCAACAGCGATCGGGTCCATTGAGTTGGTCCAACCAGAAATAGAGTCAACCATCCAGCAAGCAGAATTGAGCCTGAGCCGTTTTCAGGAGAATCGCGATAGTGGTGAAGATCTCCAGAACTGCATTGATTGCCTGAATCAATTGCGCGGTATTTTTGTTGTGATTGAAATTCAAGGCTGCGTGCTGCTCTGCCAAGAAGCAGTTGCCCTTGGCAACGAGGTTCCTGTTGGAGCAAATGACGATAAAAATGGTTTATTAGCCAACCTTAGCAATGCGATCTTTATCTTAAGGCGATATACCGAATATTTTAGCCATAAGAAAGCCGATAACCCCGAACTACTGCTTCCGATTATTAATGAGTTGCGTAAGGTAAGAAAAGCCAAGCCTTTCCCTGAGTCCCATTTTTTTGAGTTCAATGCGGCGGTTAATTTTGATACTGCACAGATTCTGCAATTAGATGCATCCAAAAAACTGAGTGATTTTGACCATCATGCGCGCAGGTTCAGGCACATGTATCAGGTAGGATTACTTGATTTGCTTCGCGATGGCGATTTGCGCACCTCATATCGCCTTATCGAGAGAGCGGCAGAGGGTAGTGCCAAACTTTGTGCGGGCGACCCATTGTCTAATTTTTGGGCTTTGGTTGCGGTGACCACCAGTACGATGCGAGAGCAGGGCATGAAGGTGTCTGACCTGCGCAAGCGACTGTTTATGAAGGTCGAAAAGTATCTTCGCGAAATGGTACTGGTTGGTAAAGTAGTAAGTAGTAAGTCGGCGCCGGATTCGCTTAAAAAAGATCTGGTCTATCTGCTGGCGTTAAGTGGGTCTGAGTCGCCTGCTGTAGGTCGCATTCTTGACGGGTTTGAGGTTAACCCGCTCGATGTCGATGATGCGCAGCTAAATCAGGAATCCAAGCGCTTGTTTGGCCCCGGAGTGGATGTGCTGCGCTCGCTTTCCAAGGCGATTCAGGAAGAAATGATACAGCTGAAGGACAAACTGGATATCTTGGAGCGCGGAGCGGAACCGAATGCCGAAGACTTGGAGTTCATCGGGAGTGGGTTAAGGCGCCTGAGTGGCACGCTATCGATGCTCGATTTAACTGCAATCGCTGCATTGTGTAACGATCAGGCAGTGATGGTCGAAACCTGGGCAGAGAGCAATAAACTGATTTCCGAAAGCGAATTAATTTCTGTGGCAGATGCGATCCTGCTGATCGAGTCGAGTATCAAGCGCTATGAGGAAACGGGCCAACAGCCCGAGCTGGAAGCCGAGGGTGATCAGGGTAGTCGTTTTGAAAACAATTACCTGAGTGAGGCGAGAGTTGTCGTTATTGATGAGTCGGAGTCGGGTCTGGCACTGGCCAAAAGGTCGATTACCTCTTATCTCGACTCAGGTGGTGATAAGCTGCATTTGGCGAATATCGGCCAGGTTATGGATGGTATTCGTGGCGGCATGCTGATGATAGAAGAACCGAGAATCGCTGAAATTGTAATGACCTGTCTCGACTGCATTAATAATGAGCTTTTTGAGAATGAAGCGCTGCCTGAGCCTCGGATTCTAGAAACCCTGGCAGATGCCCTGGCTTCACTTGAATACTATGTCGAGAGCATGAAGTTCAAGGATTCGAGTAACCCGGAACTACTGAAGTTGTCGGAAGAAAGCCTTGCGTCAATTGGGTATACCGTTTAATTCATACGCTTTTTGGGCACACCCCCTAAGTTAGCTCAAGCAGCTTCAGAGCCACAGTTAGGAGTGCCCTCGCGTTGAGCCCCTTTATCCTTTTTCTTATCGTGTTAAGCATAGCCAGTGTGGCGCTTGTCGTCTCCTTGTGGTGGATAGTTTCGCCTGCCTTACGGCAATCAAGAAAGCGCTTTGTAGTATCACTGGTATTGCTTGGCTTGAGTTTGCCCGTATTGGCTGCCCTGGCAAACCTCCTGCAATTCAATGCCCTCGATTATGATAAGCAAATAGCACGACTTGAGGTCTCGCAGTTGGGGGCGGAAGCTTATCGTGTGCGCCTGACTAAAAATGGAGAAGAATTCCAGGATTTTGACTTGTATGGTGACTATTGGTTGCTGGATGTGCGGATGCTGGTTTGGGAAAGCTGGCTAGCACGTTTAGGTGTACTGCCCTTGTATAGCTTTGATCGAATAAGCGGGCGCTATAAATCCACTGAGGATGAGCTTAGTAAGCGCAGAAGCGTGCATAGCTTGCGTAAATCTTCCCCTATCGATACCTGGGGTCTGGTTTCGTCTCTTGACCTGCCGTTTGTTGCTGCGCGCTATGGCAATGGTACGTTTATGCCCTTGAAGGATGGCGTGCAGTATGCGCTTTATATCGGAAATCGCGGGGTGATTGCACAAGAAATAGTTGACACTGGAATAGTCGAGGAAGGGCTTGGGTTAAAAAGGCCCCAATAGCTCAGGGCCCCAAATAACTATGCGGTTTAGCCGATGCTGAACAGTTCGCCTAGTTTAGTTGCCAGCATCATGTCGCCTTCAGCGCGCAATTGGCCAGCCATAAATGCCTGCATACCATCAGTTTCGCCGCTTACGATGCCGCTTAAGGTCTCTGAGCTCATGATCAAGGTCACAGATGGATCTTCGTGATCGCCTGCTGCTAGCTCGCATTGGCCATCTTTGATCGATACGTTGTAGTTTTCAGCATCTTCGATGTTGAATTGAAATACCAAATCCAGTCCACTTGCTGCATCTGAGTTAAAGTTGTTTTTCAGTTGTTCAAAGGTATTGGCTACAGACATGAGATTACCCTTCTGTTTTATCAATTTAGGCCGGAATGCAATAATAGGGTTTGCATAAAGGCATGGAGTGAATGTTGAAACAGCGATGTCAGACTGGCGCCTGATTAGTATCGCCCAACAAGACCCTGAGTCTTGTCAGAGTGCCGTAAATATCACGCAAGAAGGTTAGGGCTTAAGTTTTGCCTTGTCAATACTCTATCGAACGCTTGTTTGAATCCGAAAAATAAGGATTCTGCTTGTATTAAACTTAAATGGCCCTAATATTCGGAAGTTCAAATTACTATCTATCGGCAAACAACCGCGTTATTGAGGAAGGCATTGTGGAGTTTCTAAGTGACTATGGCATATTTCTGGCCAAAGCAATTACCGTTGTAGTAGCAATATTATTTGTAATTGCAGCTGCAAGTGGTTCGGCAATCAAGAATAAAAAGAGCAGCGACAAAGAAATGTTGGTCGATAAGCTTAATGATAAGCTTGATGACACTCGCAAAGAGTTAGAGCACCACATTCTCAGCAAGGACGAAGCAAAATCGCTTAAGAAACAGGAAAAAAGCGAGGCAAAGCAAGCTGCGAAGCGCAATAAAAACGCTGCCGACAACGAACGCAAGGCGCGGGTTTACGTGCTCGACTTCGATGGCGATATCAAGGCCTCTGCGGTCGAGTCTCTCAGGGAGGCCGTTACCGCAGTGCTTCAGGTCTGTGAGCCAGAAAAAGATGAAGTCGTTGTGAAGATTGAAAGCGGCGGCGGGATGGTGCATTCCTACGGGCTAGCCGCGGCGCAGTTAGACCGAATAAAAAACCGCGGGATCAAGTTAACGGTGTGTGTCGACAAGGTCGCCGCTAGCGGAGGCTATATGATGGCCTGTGTGGCCGACAAGATTGTTGCTTCCCCTTTCGCAATTATGGGCTCGATTGGCGTGGTGGCGCAGCTGCCGAACTTCAATCGCTTGCTGAAGAAGAATGACATCGACTTCGAAATACTCACAGCGGGAGAGCACAAAAGAACGCTGACTATGTTTGGTGAAAATACCGAGAAGGGGCGTCAGAAGTTTCTAGCCGATCTCGAAGACACGCACCAGCTGTTTAAGGCGTATGTATCGGAACGACGACCGGCAGTCAATATTGAAGAAGTCGCCAATGGCGATATCTGGTTTGGTAGTCGTGCCAAAGATGTCGCATTGGTCGATGAGTTGCGGACTTCTGACGATTACTTGCTTGAAGCCAGTAAAACAGCTGAAGTGTATGCGCTGCAATTCAAGGAAAAACCAAGCCTTGCGGATAAGCTGGGTTTGTCGATTAGTCGTGGTGTCGAAGCCGCCATTCACCGGGTGCTAAATGACTGGAATATCTCTCGCGGTATGAAATAGCACTTTAGGCCTTAGGCGAGCGTGGGTCGGCAGGCCGCACGCTCTCCGCCAAGGCAGCAAACAGGATGCACGCCCCTCCTAGTATGGTGTTCAGCTCTACAAGCTCGTCGAGCAGCAAGTAGGCAAAGATACTCGCATAGACCACCTGAAGACTGACAATCATCGATACTTTTTTCGCGCTTTCGTGCTGTAGCCCGTAGGTTTTTTGTGTGTGTGGCACTGCAGTAAATAGCGTCCCCAGAGCAAGGAGCAGCAGCCAGTCATTGATGCCAATTTGCTGAACCGAAACCTCGGTCAGCGGGATGAGTATGATGAAGCTAACGATGGCATGAAACGCCATCAAGGTAAGAGGGGAGTACTCACTAAGGTGTTTTCCGACCAGTATGTTGCGGATAGCAACGGCGAACGCAGAGATTAAGCCGAAGGCAACGCCTGCGGTTGTTTGGTTGTTCAGGTCAAAGCTCGGAACGATCAGCACAACGCCGGCAAATACCAAAAGCCCCATCAGTACATCGAACTTTAGTATCCTAGTGTGGTTGATCAGCGGCTCTAGAAACACCGTAATAACAGGGAAGGTAAACATCGATACGATGCCGATTGCGACGGTAGAAATTTTCATCGCATGAAAATATGCTGTCCAGTGAACGGCAAACAGGGCGCTGCAGGTAAGCAATAATAACCAATGCTTTAGGCTTTTCATCGTAAGCTTGTGCTTGATAGCCTTCGCGACAGAGAACAGCAATACGCCACAGATCAGCGTGCGGTAGGCAATGATATCGATGGCGGGCATGCTGATGAGCTTTGAAAATAGGGCGGTGCCGCCCAATAAAAGGGCTGCGACATGCAGGTGCAGCAGGATCTCGGTATGCCTATTTCGCACTGTGGTACATCCAGTTGCCATCACTGCGTACGAAGTAGCTATATTCTTCGAGTTTATGGGCTTTTCCGTTGAGCTTATAGCGCGCGACAAACTTTACCCAACCTTCGCTATCTTGTTCTCCGCCCTTGGTGGTTTCAAGCACCTGCAGCCCAACCCACTTGCAGTTTTGCTCAAGCTCGAGGTCTGTGGGGCGTGAAAAAGCGTGCCAGGTAGCATTCAGGTAAGCCGTATTGCCTTTTACGTAAGCAAGGTAGCGAGAGCGCATGAGTGCTTCTGCTGTCGCGGCATGGGCGCTTCCGTTTAGCAAGGGCTCACAACACCTACCCATGGCCTTGCCGCTGCCACAGGGGCAGGTGCTTGCGGCGGCAAGGCGTTTCTTTTTTGCCATGCTTATCAGTCCCGCCGCAAACGGTCGTTGATGGCAATGGGGCTCGGATAGCGAAAGATCACTAAATAGGAGTTAAATACAAAGGTGAGTATCGCAGTCGCTTGAATAAGGTGCGAGGCTTCAGTGCCAATCAAGGCGGCGCTAGTCGCGAGATAGGCAATTAACAGCGAAAACTCACTAATCTGCCCCAAGCGAAATCCGACTTCCCACGAGGTGTCTTTGTCTTCTTTTACCGCCTTGAGCAAGAGGTGAAATACCAGCGGTTTCAGCGAGATCATCAGTGCTGCAAGCAACAGTGCCGGCAGTATGACTTCGCCCAATAGACTGAGGTTAAATGCCGCGCCCAACGAAAAGAAGAACAGCACCAGAAAGAAATCACGCAAGGGCTTCAGGTGTTCAGCTATATACTGTGATATCGGGCTGGTTGCGATGCTTATCCCGGCAACAAAAGCGCCGATTTCGAGAGATAAACCAAGGTAAGCGGCGAGTTCTGCCACGCCGAGACACCAGCCGATTGCCAAGAGAAAAATATATTCGTGGAAG
This sequence comes from Oleiphilaceae bacterium, assembly GCA_041624095.1. Lineage (GTDB taxonomy): Bacteria > Pseudomonadota > Gammaproteobacteria > Pseudomonadales > Oleiphilaceae > PZPK01. The sequence goes on along the minus strand of JBFJVR010000005.1, from coordinate 164 downwards.
CGGTCAAATTGTGCGATGAGTTTGATTATCACGTGCTTAACGGTAAAGAATACCAGCCAGAGTAATAAGGGCAGGGTGAGCATGGTTTTAACCAGCTCAAACATTTCGCTGTTGCCTTCAGTCGCTTTGTCTCCCCCTAGCATCAATAGCACTACAATCGCGAT
>JBFJVR010000004.1:0-20311 GCA_041624095.1 Oleiphilaceae bacterium | reverse complement strand
GGAGGGGGAGGTGAAGCGCACGAGACTAACGCTAACACCAAAATTGGTAGTATCATGCGCGGATAAAGTTTCTGAATGGGCATAAAATGAACATTTACTGGCGGTGAATGGCCCTCATTCTCATGTAAAAAACCGTCGCAGTAAAGACCACACGCCATATCACCTGATGTCTCACCTAGAACTTACTGAAGAACAAGCGAGCATCGTTCGCGCTGAGCTTACGCATCATGTCGTAACAGCGGTTGCCGGAAGCGGAAAAACCACGACACTTGCCTTTCGCATCGCCTATTTGCTCGACCAGAACATTGACCATCGTCGCATACTGGTGCTGATGTTTAACAAGGCCGCACAACAGGATTTTAGCCGCAAACTACAGCAACTTCTGCCGCCCGACAAAGCCAAACCTGAAGTACGTACCTTCCATGCGATGGGCTATCGCTTGTATCAGCGTTTTATTCAGTCCGGCCACTTGCAGCCCTTCAAAACGGCGATTCTAGGTGAACGCGAAATCCAGTTCCAAATACTACGTATCGCCAATCAAATCCTCGACAAAAACCAAGCCAAAGAGTTTAAGCGGCAGAAGAAAGAACACATTGATCTGGCCACGCAGTTTATCGAGACAGTAAAAAGTCAGCTCCATCCGCCTGAGCTGGTGTTCGAACAGCTCGGACTAGAACCCAAGCTGCGTTACCTTATCGACCTGTTTAGCGAGTTTGAGCAGTGGCGCAAGGGCCAGTCACGCATCAGTTATGCCGACATGCTTTATGACCCGGTAAAAGCGATGCGGCAGAACCCTGCGCTGATCGAGCTGGTGCAAAATAAAATGGACGCAATACTGGTTGATGAATATCAAGATACCAACGACATACAACACGAGCTGCTAAGAATCATCGCCGGCGAGCGCGCCAAAATTATGGTTGTCGGCGACCCTGACCAGACTATCTACGAATTTCGCGGCGCAAAGCCGGAGTATATGATGCGCGGGTTCGAAAAGGAATTTTCTGACACGCGGCATTTAAGCCTTAGTTTCTCGTTCCGTTATGGTCATCAGGTCGCACTTCTGGCTAACCACCTAATCAGCCGAAACCGCGGCCGTCGAGAGCTACTTTGCAAAGCCCATGCGCAAAATCCGCAGACCAAGGTTCATTTGCATCGCAGCAACAATGAGCAGCGGGATATTATTGACCTGCTCAAAACCCAGACGTCTGAAGACGCTGCCAACACAGCCATTCTGGTTCGCGTATGGAGTCAAACCGTCAGTTTGGAACTGGGCTGCCTAGAGCACGGCATTCCTTACCAGATCGAGGGCTCATTTGGCGTTTTTCAATCCGATGAGCTGCGCGCCATCAAGGTCGTACTGGAGCTGGCCTGCAACCACTTCGCCATATTAAGCGAGGAACAAAGGCTGACACGCTTTATGCTACTGCTGCGCTTCCCGCACGTCGGTCTAAACGAATTTGAATGCAGTCGTCTTGCGGAGCACTTATCCCGTTTTAGTATTGCCTACGGAGCCGAACTGCAAAGCGCGATCCCTGAGGGACTAAAGAAAATCCAGCACATTAAGCTCGAAAAACTCGCGAAGGCGCTCAAACGCCTCGAAACACCCCAGCCCCGCGCCCAATCGATATTGCAGAGCTATATCAATCAAACCGAGCTGTACGACGGCATCCGTTCCCTGAGCCTGAATCACGACCAGGCAGAAGAAAAAGTGTCTTCTATCGAAGGCATCGTGCGCTTTATCTCTGGGCTGGAGGGAAAGCCTGCAGAACTGCTTGAGCATTTAAATGAGTTACAGCGACGAGCAGAGAGCCAATACAGGCAGGGGGTAAAAATCAGCACCATACATCGCGCAAAAGGCTTGGAATGGCCCACCGTATTGATTCCGGGCCTCAACGACCGGAATTATCCACACGCGATGCACCGCGAAGGGCTGAATAAAAGCAGTATCGAAAGTGAGCGGCGCTTGCTTTACGTGGCACTGACCCGCGCTCGCGAACACTTGCACTTGTTCGCTCCCGGGCTTAAGCCCGACGCAGATCTCAGCCAATCCAGATTTGAGCACGAACTTTGTGTTGATCAAAGCTTGCAACTGGGGCGCTTACTCGATGAGCAAAATGATTCGTGGCATATCCCTGCCAACACGAAGCCGAGCAACATAGTCAAACGCTATGCTGAAGAAGTCAGCTGTGAACTCCAGCTAAGTACAGCACAATTGAGCCCTGAGCCACAGCGGTTCCAAGAAATTCCGGATCAGGCTATATGGGAAGCAGAGCGTGTATACCACACGGTTTTGGGCGAAGGGCGTGTCGTTGGGAAACAACATAATTCGTTCACAGTAGTGTTTGGTTCAGACCAAGAACGCATTTTCAGCAAAGATACCGCCGCACGATTTTTCTCGATTTTTGAATAGCCTTCTCGAAGCCTGCTAGCGCTGGCGGCGGCAGAAAAACTCTGCCAAAGCCCTCATTGATGATTTGGCAATGCGCGAATCCCGCCCATTTCATTGATAGCGACATAGATAAATATCGCCTCAGTAACTTTTTTACTTTGCTGGCCCCGATAGTCCTGCGCAAACACTTCAACGCGGATCTTCATCGAGCTGCGCCCGGTATCGACGAGTTCGGTATAGCAGCTGACCTGATCGCCCACCGATACCGGAGATAAAAACTCTACCTTTTCCATGGCGACCGTCGTCGCGCGACCTTTGGATATTCTGCCCGCCGCCGTTGCCGCTGCGAGGTCCATTTGGCCGATCAACCACCCCGCATGAATATCTCCATGCGGATTAGTATCGCGTGGCATCGCTACGACCTGAAGTGTCAGTAAGCCTACCGGGTTACTATCATTACTTTTCATCTGATTGATATTCCTGAATATACTGGGGCTGCGGCTACACAGCGTAACTCCCTTAATTATAGACAAGCCCCACAATCTACCAGTTAAAAATGTAAACAAGTGTTAAGCCGTATCGAGGCTCTGCTGACTTATTTTCACTGTCACAACTTTGTTATGTTTATGTCATATAAGTGTCACATAAACCCCCTATAGTGCCTCCAATCCATTCAATAACTCGTGCTGGAAATACAGCAAACAACGATTACGGTCACTCAGGAGACAATGATGAAATTCAAGAAATTTGTAAGCGCCCTGACCTTAGTAGCAAGCACCGGTATCGGCGGAGCTGTCGCCGATGTCGACAAAAACCTGCCAAGCTACCAGAAAGCAAGTGGCATCTCGGGCAACCTTTCTAGCGTTGGCTCCGACACTCTGGCCAATTTAATGACCTTATGGGCAGAAGACTTCAAGCGAAACTACCCCAATGTCAACATTCAGATTCAAGCTGCAGGCTCTTCTACAGCACCACCAGCCCTGACAGAAGGAACCTCAAATTTAGGGCCAATGAGTCGTATGATGAAGGACAAAGAACGCGAATCTTTTGAAAAGCGCTTCGGTTATGCACCCACTGCTATTCCGGTTGCGATCGACGCGCTTGCCGTGTTTGTCAATAAAGATAACCCGATTAAAGGCCTAACTATTCCTCAGATCGACGCTATTTTTTCTTCGACACGAAAGTGCGGTTTCGACAATAACGTAAACACCTGGAGCGACCTGGGCATCACCGGAAACCTTGCAGGCAAGTCGATACAGCTATTTGGCCGAAACTCCGTATCCGGAACCTATGGCTATTTCAAGAAAAAAGCCCTGTGTAAAGGCGACTATAAAAACAATGTGAATGAGCAGCCAGGTTCGGCATCGGTTGTTCAGGGAGTATCCGAATCGATTAATGGCATCGGTTATTCGGGTATCGGTTATAAAACTGCGTCTGTGCGCGCCTTGGCCCTAGCCAAAAAAGACGGTGATGCATTCGTTGAAGCGACACCCGCAAACGCTGTTTCTGGCCAATATCCTTTATCTCGCTTTTTGTACGTTTACGTCAACAAAGCACCAAACAAAGCACTTTCTCCCCTGCTGGGCGAGTTTGTTAAGCTGGTGCTTTCGAAGCAGGGCCAGGAAGTCGTGGTCAAAGATGGCTATGTGCCGCTGCCGGCTACCGTTACTGGCAAGCAACTTAAAGAGCTTGGTTTAAACTAGGTACGAAATACTTCGAAGCCTGCCCAGCCTCTGCTAGCCAGAGGCTGGGCAAATGCGTATAAACTGCGCATATGTTTATCCCGCCGACGTGCGGGCCTTATTGTTTTAGACTAACTTAACCGGAACCGAGCATGAATGATTCCGCCACGGCACCAGAGCTGAATTTCGATAGCCCTGCCTTGATTCGTCATCGCAGAACGCGCAACTTCAAAGACAAGTTTGCCAAGTACTCTATCGGCTTGGGGGGAATCAGCGTGATTGTTGCGATCACACTGATATTCTTCTATTTGCTTTATGAAGTAGCCCCCTTATTCAAGACCGCAGAAGCAAAGCTTGTCAGCAGCTATTCTCTGCCAGCAGTCAATGAAGGCAAGACCCTTTATAGTGCAATCGAAGAGCAAGGCGAAAAAGCGCTGCGCCTGACCAAGTCCGGAAAGGTCATCTTCTTCAATACTGCCGATGGCTCCGTCGTCGCCACAGAAACGCTTCCTTTGAGTGCCGAGCAACACATCCTTAGCGTCGCTGAGGCCAACCCTGCCAGCAGAACCATCGCACTTGGCTTGAACGATGGCAGTGTACTCATAGCCAAACACAGCTACCGCATTTCTTACCCTGACAACAAGCGTTTAATCGAGCCCTATATTGAGTACCCCTTCGGCACTACACCGATGTTGCTCGACGAACAGCAAAAAGGCTTGCAACTGGTGGCGCTGAGCCTGACTGATGAGGCGATTCTCATTGTGGGTGCTAACCAGGACAACGAGCTGTTTGCCAAGCGTTTTAGCAAAGAAGAAAATTTTCTGACCGGCGAAGTACAACTTGAGCCTGAAGCGATCTCGCTGCCCCAGCTGACATTCGAGCCTAGTTTTGTTCTGGTAGAGCCGGGCATGCGCTGGGCCTTTGTCGCAACACAAGATGGCAGCGTGCAAGTACTGGATCTGTTTGCCGACGGTGTCGCTACAATTAATAGCACTGTGCGCATTGGTGCGCGCGATAACAACATCATCGACATGCGCTTATTGCTGGGCGGGTCTTCAGTCCTGATTACCGAAAGCGCCGGGAAAGTCAGCCAGTGGTTTATGGTGCGTGACAATGAAAACGACTACACCTTCAAACAGGTACGCACCTTCGAGCATCATCATGCACCGATTACCGACCTCGCCATTGAGCACCGACGAAAAGGCTTTGCTCTGGTAGACAGTGAAGGGCACGTTTCCTTATTTAACAGTACCTCACACTCCAACACATTGAGCCAGCGCTTTAGTGATGAAGCGATTAAACTGGTTACCCTGACGCCCCGCTCTGACTATGCCCTGATCGAAACCGAATCAGGACAGGTCCGTTGGTGGCATATCGACAACGAACACCCCGAAATTTCGTTCTCGGCACTTTGGGGGAAGGTCTGGTACGAAGGTTATCAGGAGCCCGAGTACATCTGGCAATCCTCAGCAGCCAACAACGATTTTGAGCCGAAATACAGCTTGTCGCCCTTGGCCTTTGGCACCTTGAAAGCCGCTTTTTATGCGATGTTGGTCGCCACACCTCTGGCTATCTGTGGCGCACTTTATACTGCTTACTTCATGGCTCCGCGTTTACGCCGCAAAGTAAAGCCCTCGATAGAATTGATGGAAGCCCTGCCCACGGTGATTCTCGGCTTTCTCGCCGGTCTGTTTTTTGCGCCCTTTATGGAAAGCCACCTACCCGGCGTGTTTGCTTGCCTGATGATTATCCCCATTGTCATCTTGTGTTTCGGTTTTCTTTGGGCAAACCTGCCGGATAGCCTGCGGCACCGTGTTCCCGATGGCTGGGACCCACTACTGCTCATTCCCGTATTGCTGGTGGCGGGGTGGTTTAGCATCGAAATAAGCCCACTACTCGAAACCACATTTTTCGGTGGCGACATGCGTAGCTGGTTAACAAATGAAGCTGGCATCGACTTTGATCAGCGTAATGCGCTGGTGGTGGGTGCCGCGATGGGCTTTGCTGTTATCCCCACGATTTTCTCGATCACCGAGGATGCGGTATTCAGCGTACCGAAGCACCTGACTTACGGTTCCCTCGCGCTGGGTGCGACACAATGGCAAACCATGATGCGCGTAGTTCTGCCTACCGCTAGCCCGGGTATTTTTTCGGGCGTCATGATTGGCATGGGCCGCGCCGTGGGTGAAACCATGATCGTACTGATGGCGACCGGCAATACACCGATTATGGATATGAATATATTTGAAGGAATGCGTACGCTATCGGCCAATATTGCGGTAGAAATGCCTGAATCAGAAGTCGGCAGTACCCACTACCGTATTCTCTTCTTGGCGGCCTTTGTACTTTTCCTGTTTACCTTTGTCGTCAATACTTTTGCGGAATGGGTGCGACAGCGCCTGCGCAATCGCTACAGTGTAATTTAGAGAGGCTCATATGCGTATTTCAATCAAAAAATGGGCAAAAGACGGAGACCCGTGGATATGGATCAATGCCGGTGCGGTTGCCATCAGTATGATCATGGTATTTGGCCTGTTACTGCTAATCGCCTCTCGTGGCTTGGTTCACTTCTGGGCCCATGATGTCCTTGAGGCGGATTTCCACGGTAAGAATGGTACACAGTATCGAATTATTGGCGAGCTGGTCGAAAGCGAAATGGTGCCTGCGGTCCAACTTCGTGAAGCGGGTTACCAGATCCCCCCGGATCAGGAATTTCTACAGCGCGACTTATTGAAACTGGGCAACCGTGATGTCACGGGCGTCGATTTTCGCTGGGTTCTTGATATCGCGCTCGAAAATAAACGTTTCCCCGAAGAAATCGTGACCATAGAGCGGCGCGAGTGGGGTAATTTTTATGGCTATCTGAAGCAAGTAAAGGAACAGGATAAGGTCGTCGCCGAAGGCAATGAAGCCTGGCCCGAGTTATTGCCGAGAATAGAACGTGCTCTGCAAATCCATGCAGATATCCACAACATCGAAAAAAACCAGATCGGAAGTATCAACAGCCGTATGGAGAGGCTGCGCTTGAAAGAGCGGCGCTTGCAGCTAAAAGACGAGCTAAACGCAGAACGTCAACTAGAACTCAAAGAGGACATGGCCGCACTCGATGCGGAATATCAGGCATTGCAGGGGGAGCTGATCACCTTATATCAGCAAATTAACCGCGATAGTTTGGTTGCCGAAACAATGGACGGAAGCACGGTTACGGTAGCGTTGGCGAAAGTCGTTAGGGCGTATCAGCCTAATAGCATGGGTCTCGGTGAAAAAATCGCTTTTTACATCGAAAAACTTATTGAGTTTGTCAGTGATGATCCGCGTGAAGCCAATACCGAAGGTGGCATTTTCCCCGCCATCTATGGCACCGTTCTGATGGTCATCGTCATGTCGATTATAGTCACCCCTTTCGGGGTGGTGGCCGCCGTGTACCTGCGTGAATATGCCCATCAAGGCGCGCTGACGCGAATTATCCGCATCGCAGTCAACAACCTTGCGGGTGTGCCTTCGATCGTATATGGCGTCTTTGGCCTGGGCTTCTTCATCTACTTTCTGGGTTCGGGTATCGATCAGGCCTTTTTCCCCGAAGCCCTGCCCTCGCCAACCTTTGGTACCGGTGGTCTGATGTGGGCATCAATCACTCTGGCTATCCTGACACTCCCCGTAGTTATTGTTGCGACAGAAGAGGGGCTGGCGCGCATCCCTCGTTCCATGCGCGAAGGCAGTTTAGCGCTGGGCGCAACCAAAGCCGAAACCTTGTGGCGGGTGATACTGCCCATGGCTAGCCCCGCAATGATGACCGGCGTTATCCTAGCTATCGCCCGTGCCGCAGGTGAGGTCGCGCCACTGATGCTGGTCGGTGTGGTCAAACTGGCCCCGTCCCTCCCGCTCGATGGCAATTACCCGTATTTGCACCTGGATCAGAAATTCATGCACTTGGGCTTCCATATTTATGATGTCGGCTTTCAAAGCCCGAATGTTGAAGCTGCGCGACCTTTGGTCTACGCCACATCACTGTTGTTGGTCATCGTCATCGCCCTGTTGAACCTGACAGCGGTGAGCGTAAGAAATCGACTGCGTGAAAAGTACAAAGCCCTCGAAATGTAGACCTCGACTAGTATTAGGTAAATGAGATGACTGAACTTTCAAATAGAGCACTTGATATGTCAAACGAACAACACAACGAACAGAATGTGCCCGTTCGTGCTGATGGCGGCACGCGAACCCATTCAATCGATATTGCCACCATGAATCGCAAGCAAGGCATTATGCGGCTTGAAGACGAAGATACCTGTCTCGAAGTCAAAGATTTGCGTTTAAGCTATGGCGAAAAAGAAGCGCTGCACGGCATCAATATGACCATTCCGAAAAAGCGCGTCACTGCGTTTATCGGCCCCTCTGGCTGTGGTAAATCGACCTTGCTGCGTTGCTTTAATCGGATGAACGACCTTGTCGATGGATGCCAGATATCAGGTCGGATTATGCTGGATAATCAAGATATCTATCAGCGTAAAGTTGAAGTCGCTGAACTGCGGCGCCGGGTCGGCATGGTGTTCCAGAAACCCAATCCTTTCCCCAAAAGCATTTATGAGAACGTCGCGTATGGCCTTCGTATTCAAGGGATTAACAAAAAACGGGTGCTCGACGAAGCAGTTGAGTGGTCACTAAAATCCGCAGCGCTATGGGAAGAGGTGAAAGATCGGCTCAACGACAGCGCCCTGGGTTTATCGGGAGGCCAGCAGCAACGTTTGGTCATCGCCCGCACCGTCGCGGTTAAGCCAGAAGTCTTGCTGTTGGATGAGCCTGCCTCGGCGCTCGACCCCTTGTCGACACTTAAGATAGAAGAGTTGATTCATCAGCTCAAAGATGACTACACCATCGTGATCGTCACCCATAATATGCAGCAGGCGGCACGCGTATCGGACTATACCGCCTTTATGTACATGGGTGACCTAATCGAGTTTGGCAATACCGATGCGCTGTTTACTAATCCAGCAAAAAAACAAACGGAAGACTATATTACCGGCCGCTATGGTTAAACTTTCGCCGCGTCGCTAATGAAATGAGGTTCGTATGAGTATTACTACAAAAGAAAGCCACACCCAGCATATCTCCCAACAGTTTAACCACGACCTGTCGGAGTTGAGAAACCACCTTTTGGCTATGGGCGGTGTTGTCGAAAAACAAGTAAAGGATGCCGTTGAAGCACTCTTGAATAGCAACACTGAACTGGCTGAGAAGGTTCAGGAAGCTGAAAAAGATGTCGACACCATGGAAGTGATGATCGATGAGGAATCCACGCAGGTCATTGCGCGTCGCCAACCGGCAGCCAGTGATTTGCGACTCGTCATCTCGATTATCAAGATGGTGGCAGATTTGGAGCGCATAGGTGACGAAGCAGCCAAGATCGCTAAAATGGCGATTCGACTATCCGAAGAAGGCAAGGCACCGCACGGCTACGTCGAAGTTCGCCATATAGCTGACCACGTTTCGCAAATGGTCAATAACTCTCTGGATTCATTCGCACGCTTTGACGTTGAGCTCGCACTCGAAGTCATGAAAGAAGATCGTGAAGTAGATGACGAATACCGTTCTGCCATGCGGTCACTGATGGTGTTTATGATGGAAGACCCACGCAGTATCTCTCAGGTGCACAGCGTGATGTGGGTGCTGCGCGCCCTTGAGCGCGTGGGCGACCATGCCTCGAATATTGCCGAGCACGTTATCTTTATGGTGCGAGGCAAAGATGTGCGCCACATGTCGGTTAACCAGGCAGCAGAGTTACTCGACAAACAGGGCAGATAACGCTCTTACCTCTCCGGGTGCTAACTGGAAGACGGCACCCGGCCCTAGGGCTTATCTCAACCTTCGCCAACCGGCACCTTTAGGGTTTCGGTATACGGCGGCCAACCCAGTGGTTTACCGGCTAATAAGTGCAGGTGTACGTGATAGACAGATTGCCCGCCATGCACATTGCAGTTCATCACAACACGATAACCATCGTCTGCAAACCCCATCTCACTGGCTAGCTGTTTAGCGACCCAGAACAAATGACCGAATAAGCTTTTATCCTCTTCTGCCATGTCATTTATCGTCGTAATTGGCTTTTTCGGAATGATTAGCAAATGCGTGGGAGCCTGGGGCTGAATATCTCTAAAGGCCAGACTGATGTCATCTTCGTAAACAATATCCGCAGGAATTTCACGCTTAATAATTTTGGTGAACAGGGTATCAGACATTTCGGTTTCCTCTTTATTCTTGAATTATGGTTTGTACCTTAGGCAGCATGTCTAGGCCGGTCTGGCTAGGCGTGGCACCTTGCCTCGCATACCAATGGCATATTCCAGCACACGATTCTTTGCGACACCGGAATGATTTGCGAGCCCCAAACCCAGGTTACGAAACACACGCAATGGCAAGTGCTGGCTATTGAAGCCGTAGTAAAACATATCCATGGCACTCATCATCGCCTGGTTATCAAAACGTCGCCTCTTTTCGTAGCGCCGCAACACCGAAACATCGCCAATATCTTCGCTATTCATATGTGCCTGAGCCAGTACTTCAATCAACACCGCGGCATCTAAAAAACCCAGGTTAACGCCCTGGCCCGCCAAGGGGTTAATGGTATGCGCGGCATCACCCGCTAATACGACGCCATCGGCCGCATAGTGCTTGGCATGAGATTTAAATAACGGGAATCGCCCCCTACCCTGCACTGCATTTAAGCGCGGCAATTCGCTTGGAAAGCGCTGCTGCAAGGCGCGAAGCAAGGTCGCATCATCCATCTTCAACAAGGCATCGGTCTGCTCTTTAGCGTCATACCATACAAGCGAAGCGAAGTGCTGTTCGCCCTGGTCTGCTAAAGGTAAGAAAGCTAGCGGGCCTTCCGGAGTAAAGCTTTGCCAGGTGATATCTTGTTGTTCGCCGCGATAACTCACCGTACAAACAAAGGCATGCTGTTCGTATTGCTCACGGAACTGGCCAATATTCGCAGCCTCACGAAGCTGCGACCGCGCGCCATCAGCGCCGATCACCAGCCGCGCTTCGAGAACCTCGCCACCCTCGAGCCTCACCTGCTTTTGCCGCCCTCTAAGCGAGAGCTGTTCAACCTTGGCAGGACAACACAGCTCAACCGCATCCAGGCCGCTTAATTGCTCGTGCAAGGCCAGTTGTATTGCGTCATTCTCGACAATGTGGCCGAGGTAAGGTTTGGCAATATCTGAGGCCCTGAATTCGGTACGCGCCCATTTGGAAATGTCGGGTAAGGATGCAGCTAGCCCAGCACGTGCGGGCAGCTCATTTACCGCCAAACGACGATAAGGGCACAAGCGCTCGGTATTCAAGTGCGACCAAGCGCCTACGTGCCGAAGCACCTGCTCACTGGCAAAACTGATGGCCGACACACGTAAGCGCGGTGTTTCATCACCGACGATGTTCGCCGGGCAATGTGGATCGATCACAGCGATTCGCATTCCGCTATGCGCCAAACCACTTGCAATGGTCGCCCCGACCATGCCCGCACCCATAATGATGATATCGAAGGAGGTTTTCATACTGCCGCTCTTAAACGTGGCTTGGAAACTGAAGATAGTGGCATTACATTATGCAATAAGCCCTCTTACATTGAAACTCAGGAGATTGCTAATGCCAAAGGCACACCGGGCCAGACAAACGCATGCATGCTACCTCATTAAGGCCGTGCTACTTTGCCTGTTAATCAGCCAGACAGTGTTGGCCTCGCTTCCGCAGCGAGTGATTGAAGGCGAGTTGCGTCCCTCGCTCGCACCGATAATCGAAACGGCCTCACCCGCGGTGGTGAATATTTCTACCTATACCATCCAGCGGCGCTATAACCCCTTGTTGCAGTCTCCTTTCTTTAGACACTTTTTCGACCTTCCGGACAATCTCGAAGAGGAACGAACCACGCAAAGTGCCGGATCCGGCGTTATCGTCGATGCTCAAGCAGGGTATATATTGACGAATCACCATGTAATTTCGGGCTCCAACGATATCGAGGTAAGAATACACGATGGCCGGGCGGTAAAAGCACGCTTAGTTGGCTCCGACAAAAAAGTCGACATCGCCTTACTGCAGATCGATGCCAAAGGTCTGACGGCGCTGCCTCTGGCGGATTCGAGAGAGCTTAAAGTGGGCGATTTTGTCATTGCCATCGGCAACCCTTTCGGGCTTTCACAAACTGTCACCTCCGGAATAGTCAGCGCGCTTGGACGCAACGGGCTGGGCATTCAAGGCTACGAGGATTTTATACAGACCGACGCGTCGATTAATCCGGGTAATTCCGGTGGCGCCTTGATCGACCTGAACGGGAGACTGGTTGGTATTAACTCAGCGATCATCGCACCGGCTGGCGGCAATGTTGGCATCGGCTTCGCCATTCCTGCCGATGTCACAAAAGCCATTATGAGCCAGCTGATCTCCTATGGAGAAGTCAAACGCGGGGGTATCGGCGCGAGCTTTCAGGATCTGACACCGGAACTCGCCGAAGCCTTTTCACTAACAACCTTTCAAGGCGCTGTGGTCTCCAGCATCAAGCCTGGCAGTGCGGCAGAACTAAGCGGAATCAAAGTGGGTGACATCATCATAGCGGCCAACGATAGACGAGTCGCCAATGCGAGCGATATGCATAATCGAATCGGCCTGTCCCCCTTGGGGGAAATTCTTAATCTCGACATTATCAGACAAGGCAACAAGATCAAACTGAGCACCGAGATAACAGCGATTCCTGTGCCTGAAGCAAAAGGTATAGCGCTATCGCCCTACTTGGCTGGCGCTCACCTTAAAGAGTTGATTCCACCGGACCAGGAAAGCTCCGTTGGTATACTGGTCGAAATGGTGGAGCCAAACTCTACGGTGGCAAGAATCGGCCTGCAAACAGGCGATATTATTTTTGGTATCAATCGGAGTCGTATCAGAACGTTGGAACAGTTGGCAGACTATCTAGCCAACCGCGCGCCACAGGCGTTTAGAATCCGGCGCGGCTACGAAGACTTGATCCTCTATGTGCGCTAATTTTTGAACTGGGGCGTATAGCCCAAGCCAAACGAATAACCGGAACGATAATAATCTCTGGGTCGCAACTCAGGCCTGCTGCAACCCTGTGTACCCAAGGTTTATACCCAGAGATTATGAACTCAAGGTCTTATGACACTTTTCGCCGTATTAACCAGCTGGGCTTTTTCACCCCTATTTTGGCGAAGCCTTCTGTTAAGGTCATCGGATGAGCTAAAGCCAGGTAGTCTTTAAGACTCATTTTGATAATCTCGTGGTGGTTCCCGGCCCTAAAGGCAATATCACCCTCTTCGTCGAAACCTTCATACATATACGTTGGCATGTCATATAGATTACCAAACGGCGGCATAGCGCCCACTTCGCAAGAAGGAAATCGGTCCTTAAACTCATCTTCACAGGCCAGCGACACCAGCTCGGTGCCCATGGCCTTCATAAAACGGTCCCAACGTATGCGACAAGAAGCGGGCAAAACCACCATCGACATGCAGCCATCGAGGTTTACCATGACCGTTTTGGCCATCTGGTCACCCTTGATATTCACACGCTCAGCAATCTCTTTCGCGGTATAAGCAACGGAGTGCTCAACAGAAACATAGTGAGCACCATGTTCATCCAGGAATTCTTTTAGCTGTTCAACTGGCATCGTAACTACCTCTACTACTCTTCGGCAGGCAGGCACTTACGTACCTTTGTCTGCTTCAACAAAGTCGCACATCAATCTATGTACAACCCCAGACTATTCAACTTCGAGATACTTCAAACTAGTTAATACACTTACATTTCTTAGTTTCATCTTAGTCATGAAAACCGATAAGTTGAAGTAAGGAAACGTAACGAATTATAAGCGTGGATCAAGGACGTTATTTTTGCAAAGCGGCACATCGCCATTTGACATTAGTTTTAAAAAAACTGCGGGTATATAATAACGTTAGCTCGCAAGCGCTTTACGAAGAGCAAAGCAAAAAAAAAGCAGCCTCTTCAGACTGCTTTTTATTGCATGGCTTGGGCTTTAAGTGCTAACTCGCAACCTGATGCAAGTGAACATCGCGCTGTGGGAAGGGAATACTGATTCCCTTCTCGTCGAAAGCTTTCTTGACGGCTTCCTGCATAGCAAAATTAACCCCCCAGTAGTCTGCCGTATTTACCCACACACGCACAGTAAAATTAACCGAGCTATCGGCCAATGCGGACACCACTATCAAGTGTGCCGGATCTTTAAGGATGCGCTCATCCTTTGCTACCAATTCTTCGAGTACAGCCTTGGCTTTATCAATGTCATCGGAGTAACCGATGCCAAAAACAAAATCAACGCGCCGCGTTTCTTCACGGTTGATATTAACCAGGCTGTTATTGGATAGCTGCCCATTGGGGATGATGACAATACGGTTATCCCCTGTTTTTAGTACCGTATTAAAAATCTGGATTTCCTTTACTGTGCCGATATAACCCTGAGCATCAATCACATCGCCAACTTTAAAGGGCTTGAATAACAGAATCAGTACCCCCCCGGCAAAGTTTGACAAACTTCCTTGCAAGGCCAAACCGACTGCGAGACCGGCTGCACCCAAGACGGCAATAAACGACGTAGTCTCGATCCCCACCATGGAGGCTACCGCAATCAGCAACACAGCTTTTAGAATCACTGAGAACAGGCTGCTCATAAAGCGCCCTAAGGTCGGATCGGCTTTAGCAGTAAAATGCTTGTCTGCGGTTCTAACAATCCGATTTACGATCCATAAACCGATGATCAAGGTAACAATTGCCAATACCAGTTTAGGCCCATAGGTCATCCCAAGGGTAATCGCCGTCTCGGTCAATTGCTCCATCTCTTGTGTTGCGTTTTCTATTTCTTCCATAACTTTCCCCTAAAAAATTGCTTACATTGTTCTGTTTAGCATTGAAGAGTTTTAGCCATTCAGTCAACAATAGCAACCTTATTTTTAGCGTAATAAGCCTAATATACAGGGCGTTTATCGAACATGAGCACAGCACAAACCCTAGAGCGAAACCTAAACAAAACCCTTGCCAAAGGCAGAGTCAAATTAAGCTACCCGGCAGGCTGTCCAAAGATCGGACTATATCTGTTTGACCCCGCCGTATTAGACGGCCCGCTTTCTCATGAAGAAGCACAAGCGGTTGTCGAAAAACCTGCATATTGGTCGTTTTCCTGGGCAAGTGGGCAGGTCTTGGCATGCTTTATTTTGGCCAACCCTCACTATGTGAAAGACAAAACGGTAGTCGATGTCGGCAGTGGCTCAGGCATCGTAGCAATCGCCTGCGCAAAAGCCGGTGCCAAAAAAGTCTATGCCTGTGACGCTGACCCCGACGCGCGCGACGCTGCGCAGACCAACGCGGAAGCAAACCAAATAAGGCTGCGCACGATTAGCTCACTAGATGCTGTCGAAGATGAAATTGATTGTATCGTCGCGGCCGACGTGCTTTACGACAGCGATAACATGCCTTTACTAGAAGTATTCACCCAACGAGCAAGCATTGTTTTGCTCGCGGATTCACGCATTAAGACCTTACCAACGCAAGGCTACACACTGCTAACCAGCCACGAGGCTCGCACCTGGCCCGACCTGAACGAGTTTGAAGAGTTTAATCGGGTAAGGCTTTACCTTTCGGAACAAAGCGCGACATAAATGTCGAAAAAAATATAAAGTAAATTAGCACCCCAAGAATATCAGCGCCCCAGTCCAGCAACGAAAAGCTGCGATGTGGTAAATAGGCCTGCACCAACTCAATAAGCAGGCCAAAACATGCAAGGCCGATAATATGACGATAGTGCGGCGCTCTCGGGTGGGCAAAATGCGCCAGTATCGCCGCGCCAAAAAAACCTGTCGCATGCAGTAGTTTGTCATTCAAATGGGGCTGCAAACCGATATCGGCTGGCCCAAATGCCATATAACAACTCGTTAACATCGCTACATAAAAAACTGCGCGACAAAACCAAAGCAAACTAAAAAGGTGCATCTAAATAGAACTCTATCTGTTGATTGGTAACGGGATGTCGCACCGCAAGATAACTCGCATGCAGGAGCAGGCGCTGACTAGCCTCACGCGCCGGCCCCGAAGCGTAGAGTTGATCACCCAGAATCGGGTGGCCAATTGATTGCATATGGACACGTAGTTGATGTGAGCGACCCGTGACGGGTTTAAGCTCTACCCTACTGGTGCCAGCTTCACGTGCCAAGCATTCGTAGTGCGTCAGAGCAGGCTTGCCCTCGGAATGGACAATCTGCCGGGGCCGGTTCGGCCAGTCGCATATCAAGGGCGCCGACACCGAGCCAGAAGAACTGGCCATTTCACCCGCGACACAGGCGATATAGTGCTTTTGTACCTCGCGATCATGAAACTGCCGGCTTAACTCGCGATGAACTTCGCTGTTCAATGCCAGTATCATCAAACCAGAGGTGGCACAATCGAGACGATGCACGATTCTCACCGTAGGGTAGTCAGCTTGTAAACGCGAAACGACACAGTCTTTTTTATCGGGCCCTCGCCCCGGCACCGACAACAAGCCTTCGGGTTTGTTGACAAGCAGCAAATGCTTATCGGAGTATACAACGCTTACTTCTGTCATGGCCGTTTGCAGGTACCCGTGCGAATAATGAAAATGCATCATCTGTATGAACGCCGTCGCTATTATCACAAGGCCATTAAATGAAAGGAAATTTATTTCAGGGTTTTTCGTATTTGTTCGAAGGCTTCAGGATTGTCTGCCAGCCCGGACTGCGCAAATTTCTATGGGTACCCTTGTGCGTCAATGTCGCCTTGTTTGCCTTGCTGATTATGTGGGCTAAGAGTTTATTCTCGGGGTGGATGGCCTACCTCTTGTCGTGGCTGCCAGAATGGCTGGCGTTCTTAGAATGGCTGTTCTGGATTATCTATTTTATCGCCATCCTCATGGTAATTTTTTACAGTTTCGTCGCGGCTGCTAACCTGCTTGCAGCCCCTTTTTATGGCTACTTGGCCGAAATCACCGAAGCACGGCTTACGGGTAAAAGCCAAAGCGCCGAGTTCTCGTGGTCGACACTTCTTGCTATGGTGCCACGGACCGTTATTCGAGAAACCCAGAAAATTCTCTACTATTTACCGCGGGTACTGGGGCTCTTTGTGCTGGGGCTGATACCGGGTCTTAATGCGCTGATTGCACTGATATGGATAGTTTTCTCGGGCTGGATGATGGCAATACAGTACATTGATTACCCTGCGGATAACAATCAAATGAGCTTTAAGGAAATGCGCAGCTATTTGTCGCATAACCGCTTGACTGCGCTGGGTTTTGGCCTCATTACCTTCGGCGCGACTCTGCTGCCGGTGTTGAACTTCCTTGCCCTGCCTGCCGCGGTGTGCGGTGCAGTAGCCTTCTGGGTTAGGGAAAAATCGCCGACGCCCAGAAACAGGCTGGACTCAGGCACAGCAAGAGAGCTCGTCGAAAAGCTCTAAACCTGTGTATCAGCGGGGCTAATGCGCGCAGCTTGAGTAACACGCGTGGGCGGGAAATGACAGATAAAGGTACTGCCTTCGTTTAGCTTTGAGCTGATTTCGAGACTGGCATCGTGATTGATTAATACGTGTTTCACGATGGCCAAGCCCAAACCAGAACCTCCGGTACTTGCGTTGCGACTCGGGTCTGCCCGATAAAAACGCTCGGTCAATCGGGGGATATGCTTGGGGTCAAAGCCACAACCATTATCTTTCACCGAGACGTGCAGACCCTTGTTATCGCACCAGGCGCTTACGTAGATTTCGCCCATGTCTTGGGTATATTTAACTGCGTTATATATCAGGTTGGAAAACGCGCTTCGTAACTGATTCTCTTCACCCTTAAGCGCGAGCACCCCTTCACACTGCAAGTTGATTTTATGCTGCCTTTCGCCGCTCAACATAGTGGCATCCTGGCAAATTGCCGTCAGCATATAGTTTACGTCTACATCCGTTTGGACTGCACGAGACTCGACCGATTCATATTTCTCAAGCAGCAGCAAGTCACTCACCAACACTTCAAGCCGCCTTGTTTGGTCTGCCATAGCGTTTAACGGGCGGCGCCATTTTGCGTCCAGTTGCCCTGCATCCTGCAAAGTTTCAATGTATCCGTGAATCACCGTCAGCGGAGTGCGCATCTCGTGCGATACATTGCTGACAAAGTCACGCCGCATCTGTTCGAGATGGTGCATACGCGTGATATCCTGAGCGAGAATCAGGCGGTCTTCCTCACCGAACAGGGTAATATGCACGCGCAAGATAATATTGGGGTTAAAGGGTGATTGAATCTCCAAAGCGTCGTCATATTGTTTACGTTCAAAGTAGCGTTTGAACTCAGGGTCCCTAACGAGGTTGGTAACTAACTGACCTTGGTCAGTGTCACGCTGAAAACCAAATAACTGCTCGGCAGCTTTATTCCACCAATCCATTTGCCCTTGTGCATTAGTCATTATGATGGCGTCACGCAAGGCATTCGTCGACGAGCGCACACGCTCAATAAGCGAACTCAGATGGCCCTGAGTACGGATATTTTTTTGTTCCAGCTGATAAAGCCCCTCGAATAAATCGCCCCACAAACCATAACTGTCTGGGATAGGAGCTGGCTTGGAGCCACGATAAAGCCATTGATGAAGTCGAAAGGCTTGCCGGAGTGTCCAGACCAGATACAAACCCAAACTAACTAGCCATACCTGCAATAAGCTACCTATAGCCAAACCAAATACGCTGATTAGAATGGCAAACCACAGCAAAAACTGGATATGACTGGTCGCTCTTTTATGCATCGCGAGGATCTTGCCCTTCTATTTGCACTTCATTAAGAAAAGTCATCGACAGCAAGGCCTCATCGCATTGTCAAGAAGCGGGCTAGCTTGCTGCCTGAGTCGAGAAGCGATAACCCGTTCCCCGCACTGTTTGCACCAGATGGTCGTGGGCACTGCCAAGCGCTTTGCGCAAACGCCGAATATGTACGTCAACCGTTCGCTCTTCAACATATACGTTCCCTCCCCATACCAGGTCGAGCAGCTGCGCACGACTGTAGACTCTGTCTTGATGGGTCATAAAAAATTGTAGCAGCTTATACTCGGTTGGCCCCATGTTCAGCGGAATATCGTGGGAGGTGACGCGATGGCAGACCGGGTCCAGAACCAAACCATCGACGTTGATTTCGCTGTCCATGCCTTTTGGGGTAGCACGCCGCAGCACCGCCTTTAAACGCGCAACCAGTTCACGGGGTGAGAAGGGCTTGGTTATGTAGTCGTCTGCGCCAACTTCGAGGCCCTGGATTTTATTGTCTTCGTCGGTCTTGGCGGTGAGCATTATGATCGGAATTTCGGCAGTGCTTTCGTTACGTTTCAAACGCCGGGCCAATTCTATACCGCTGGTTTCTGGCAACATCCAGTCGAGCAGAATCATATCTGGCCGCTGGTCAACAATGGCGGTATAGGCCTCTTTAGCATTAGCCGCCTCGATGCAGGCATAATCAGCCATTTCCAATGCCACCGCGATCATCTCACGAATAGGGGCTTCATCATCTACTATCAGAACAGTCTTTTCGGACATGTCATACCCTTTGTTAAGGTCTTGCGGCCCTATATGGCCAACACCTGATTATTACACCGCTTCACAGCAAGCTTGATTAAAATATGGCTTATTTAAGCCTGCCTGTGTTACAGCTTTATGACAAACCTCACTACCTTAAACCACTGCAAGCCTTCCTGCTTCTGTGTGTCAGCTGGCAACATAGTAATCTAGCGCCATGCCTACAAAGATCACCAAACCTACCCAGTTGTTATTGAGAAAGGCGCGAAAGCACTCTTGCCGAAAACGTAGCCGAATTAGGTGCTGTTGATAGACGAACAATGTCGACGCCGCGACAACCCCCAGAAAATAAAACTGACCCAAACCCAATTGTTGCCCGATCAGGCAAAGCGTAAGAATCACCAGAACCTGTAAAAAGGCGATAATTGCCCGATCTGCCTGACCAAACAAAATCGCGGTCGATTTGATACCTACCTTTAAATCATCATCGCGATCGACCATGGCATAGATCGTGTCATAGGCGACAGTCCAAAGCACTGTCGCGGTAAAAATTAACCAGACTATCGGCGGCAGCGCATTGGCTTCTGCCGCGAATGCCATTGGCACAGCCCAGGCAAAAGCGGCGCCTAGAACCACTTGCGGTAAATAGGTGTAACGTTTCATAAATGGGTAGGCGCTCGCCAGT
>JBFJVR010000003.1:0-20868 GCA_041624095.1 Oleiphilaceae bacterium | reverse complement strand
TGTGAATAGCCGGTATCGCTATCATGCTCTATGATCTCGAGTTTGGTACCGCTTTTAATGCCTTTGTGGATTATTCTGAAATTGGTACCTGCTCCGCTGCGCAAGGGTACGAACAATGCGTCGTCAATATACATGGACTCAGCCAGGCTGTTAAAACTGATTGCACCGAAAAGAATAAATGCAATGATAGAAAAGTGCGTTGAGCTGTTCAAAATAATAATCCCGGTTCGGTTTCTTTGGTTTGCATGCCGTGTTTGTGTCCTTATTTTGGGGGCTTATGGAAGCACCTTTTTAAAGGGTTTCACAGTTACACTTTGGTAAACTCCAGCTTTAATGTACGGGTCCTGCTGGGCCCAGGCTTCAGCGTCGAGCAGCGAAGGGAACTCAGCAACTACCAAACTACCCGAAAAACCTGCGGGCCCCGGGTCTTCAGCGTCAATCGAGGGGTGCGGCCCTGCCAACAGTAGTCGACCTTCTTTCTTAAGCTGCTCAAGTCGGGCCAAGTGGTCGGCTCGCGCAAGCTTGCGCTTGGGCAAACTGTCGGCAACATCTTGTGAGATGATCGCGTAGTACATGATGATCCTTAATGGTGAATAATTTCTTCGAATTCCAAGCCGGTAAGTTTTTTGATTTGCTTGAAAAGGTACATCATCGCATAGAGCATGACAATGACGCAGGGTATCGTAATTACCGGGTAACTAAGCAGATTCATGGTTCCAAGCTCATCGTTAAAGGCAGCCGTACCCGAAGGGCTGGTAACGATGTATTTTGCCAAGGCGTAATTGAGGATCGCAGAAAGCAAAAAAGAGCTTGCCAGTATGTAGGTGGCGATTTTTAGTGCGTAGTTAAACATACCGGTATTGTTGTGTGCTTCGAGTGCGGCATCGACCTTGTCGATCTGCAGGATTTTATCGTTGTAGATAAAGGTTTTTACCAAAGGGTAGGGTGTTTTCAGTGACAGGATTGTGCCAAGCCCAATGATCAGCGGAATTGTTGCCTCTTTGATGGCTATGTATTTAGGGTCCAGCTCGAGAAGGCCGATTCCGCTGGTTAGTAAAATGCTGATAAAACCCAGGGCAGGAATAAAACCGAATTTTTTGTCGCGTATAAATTGGTGGATCCCGAAAATCAAAGGTAGTGATAAGCCAAATATCAACGCGTACACAGGGCCGAGTTTATCTTCGACACTCAGGTACTTCAGTATTACTGTTGGCAGAATGACACAAATGATAAGCTCTACGAACAGATGGCTGTTTTGATTTTTCGGGCGGGTCTCAGAGGTCATAGCAGATAAAATTCCGGCTGTTTTTTTTCGATGCTGATTATATGCTGTTGAAGTCCATCTTCAAAATCGGATGCCTTAAAATGTGGCTTTTGCCTGTTTTTTTGCGTGCCGGATTTTTTACCTCAATTACGAGTAATTTGCTGTATGCCGTATTCTACCTACGACCTTCATTGCCATAGCACGGCTTCTGATGGTGAACTTGCCCCTGCTGACCTTGTTGCCCGTGCGGCTGCAAACGGCGTAGAGGTCTTGGCTCTTACCGATCACGACACTGTCGCCGGGCTGGCGGAGGCCCAAAGCGCAGCAGCCTCGCATGGTATTAGGCTGGTCAATGGTGTCGAACTTAGCTGTTTGTGGGGAAATTATACGGTTCATATTCTTGGCCTGAACTTTGATGTTGACGAGGTCGCGATCTTGGAAGCCGAACGCAGCCAGTTAGCGGTAAGAGTGGAGCGGGCAGAGGAAATTGCAGCGAGGTTAGTGAAAAAGGGTTTCCCTTGTTTACTTGCAGATGCGAAATCCCTAACCCAGTCAGGGATTCCCGGGCGGCCTCATTTTGCCGAGGCTATGCTCAGGCAAGGGCTTGTAGCTAGCCAGAGCGAAGCATTCAAGAAGTTTCTAGGTGCGGGTAAGGTCGGCGACGTCAAGAGTGGCTGGCCTGATCTGGAACAGGTGGTTAACTGGATTCGTGATTCTGGCGGCGATGCGGTTATTGCGCACCCGCGCAAGTACGATATGAGTCTCACGCGCCTGCGAGAGTTGATTGGTGAGTTCAAAGATTGCGGTGGCGCAGGAATCGAAGTGGTTGTTTCTGGGCAAAAGCAGGGAGAGATCGGAATGCTTGCGGACTTATGCCAGCGAATGGATGTAAAGGCTTCGGTCGGGAGCGACTTCCATACGCCGCGCTTTGCCTGGGCTGAATTGGGGCGCGTGCCTGTCTTGCCGGACTCAGTAGTACCGATCTGGTCGGAGTGGTGTCAGTAAGCACCACGCCGCTCAAGATCAGTGGGCTTATTCTGAATGGTAGAAAAGATAAATGTCGGTTAGTTGGTCTGCTACCAGCGACTCAAATTGAGACATCAGCTTGTCGTTGTTATGAATCTGGTCAAACTCTTCGGATTCGAATAGTCCCGACAGTGCCATAATGGGTAGTAAGAGTTCAGCGGCCACCTCCTCACCTTTAATGAACCAAGACTCTTCATGAAGAAAAAAGCCTTCCATAAAGCCGATACACCAGCTTTCCAGACAGGCTTCAAACTGCTCTTCTTCTTCGTGGGGCAGGGCAATATCATTACCCTGCGTCAGGTCTTCGCTCAGCGCGTGCGCAATGGTTTCGACGCATTTTGTAATGTGGCTCCGCGCTTCTTCATCGAGGGCTGTCTGCGCGTCCGAAAAAACAGTAGCTATGATTTGATCCAGGGGGATAGGTTTGGGCCCCACTACTGATGCACAGACCAGGCCGTGAAGGCCAAAATAGTCGAGCGCATCTTCAGATATATGGTCCGCAAAAAGCAGGGTTTCGAGTTGATCTATATCAGCATCTGACAAGCACATGGTGTTTTTTTTCCTTTAAGTTTCCCGCCCGGAGCAAACCGCGTTCGCGAGGCGGGAGAGGTTGCGGAGCTTACGCTACCGGGCTGTCGGTCTGACTGTTGCCTTTAGTAGACTCTTTGCTGCTTTTTTCCTGTGCGTCGTCTTGCTTTGACTCAGAGGGCTTGGCCGGTTCTTTGGCTTCCTTCTGTTCGGCTTCGGCAGGCCGTGCACGAGGGTCATTGTGCGCCCTGTTAGTCTTTGGCTTTTGGCGGCGACGAGCTGCCGGGCGTGCTGGCTTCTTTTGCTCAGCCGCTTGAGAGCTTTCGTTGCTACCAGCCTCGACCTGCGCAGCTTTGGCACTTTGAGGTTCAGCAGGTTTTCCCTCGGGGGCTGCGCTCTCTTTTGCAGTCGCTGGGGAGAACGGCTTTGGCTCTGCTGCTGGTGCATCCGCGCTTACCGGAGTTTCAGTCTTTGCTTCAGCGTCACCCGTCTTGCGAGCGGTATTGCCACGTCCCCGGCGGGTATTTCTTCGTGGTCTAGCATTTGGTTTGCTAGCGTCGGCATCTGCGCTATCCGTCGACGTTTTGGTGTCGCTTGTTTCGCTAGCCTTTTCGGTGTTGCTCTGTGCGACAGTGGTATCTTTGCTTGCGTCTCCCTGTTGTGCTGCTGTGGTGTCTGTTTTGGGGGCAGAACCTGCTGATGCCGTATCTTCTACTGTCTTGGCATCAGGCTGTGCGGCGACAGCTTGCTGGTCAACTTTGTCTGATGGTGGGTTGGCTTGGGCTGCTGTTTGAGCTTGGCTATCAAGCTTTTCGTCACTGGCAGAGCTAAGGACTTCAGACGGTTTTTCTTTAGCTTCGAACTTACGCGCCTGGCCGCTTGCATTGCGGTTACGACGTGGGCGGCGATTTTCGTTTCCTCCCTCTCTGCTGTCCCGGTTTTCCGTGTTGTCGCGGTTGTTGCCGGTTTCGCGGTTGCCGGTGTTGTCTCGATTGCTGCGATTACCGCTGCCTGCGTTGTTTTCTCTGTTGTCGTCTCGTTTGCCATCCTGTCGCTGACGGTTTGGGCGATTATCATTGCGGTTACGATTGCGGTTTCCGGACTGTGAGCGAGAGCGCTTCTCATCCGAATCACGGTTTTCACTGCGATTGCGGGGTGGTCTGCTTTGCATCTTGCCTTGGTTGCCTTCGGCTTTGGTGCGCGAAGCCGGGCTGCGGCGTTGTGCAGGACGTTTGGCTTGCTCATTCGCCGAAGCAACGGTTTTTTCTTCGCTACTGAATATGGCGGTCAACTTGCTTGTCAGCTTTTTGATGAGGCCAAGTTCTTCAGAACTGCTGTCTGCTACTTTTGCTTCGGGTGCCGAGGCTGGTGCCGGTGCCGAGTGGGTAATCGTTTTCACTGCGGCTTCTTCGCGGACGACTTCCTTTGTGCTGCTATGATGGTGATGTGTTTCTTCTTTCGCAGCTGGTTTGATGTGATAGCTTGCCTGGTCTTCCAGTCCTTCTTGTTCATCATCGCGCAGGCGGATTATTTCATAGTGCGGAGTGTCCATGGCATCGTTTGGTACGATGATGACGCGCACCGACTGGCGGCGTTCTATATCCATAATCTGCTTTCTTTTTTCGTTTAGCAGAAACGTCGCGACAGGAACCGGTACAATAGCTTGAACCTGTCCGGTCTTTTCTTTGGAGGACTCTTCGTAAACGAGGCGCATGATAGATAGTGCCAAAGACTCGATGTCACGAATTGTGCCTTGACCATTACAGCGCGGGCAGACCTCGGAGCGGGTTTCACCCAACGATGGGCGCAAACGCTGACGAGACATTTCGAGCAGGCCAAAACGCGAGATCTTGCCGACCTGCACCCGGGCACGATCCAGCTCAAGCGCATTACGCATGCGGTTTTCTACATCGCGCTGGTTTTTTGCCGGGCCCATATCGATGAAGTCAATTACGATCAGTCCGCCCATGTCTCGGAGCCGCAGCTGTCTGGCAATCTCTTCAGCTGCCTCGAGGTTGGTCTGTAAGGCTGTTTCCTCGATGTCGCTGCCTTTAGTGGCGCGTGCCGAGTTGATATCAATTGAGACTAGCGCTTCGGTTGGGTCTATAACGACAGAACCGCCAGAAGGTAGCTTCACTTCTCGCTGAAACGCGGTTTCGATTTGTGCTTCTATCTGGTAGCGGCTAAACAGGGGAATTTCATCCTGATATAGCTTAATCTTGCTCTCGTAGGCGGGCATGACAGAGCGAACGAAGTTAAGTACGTCTTCAAACACGAGTGGGGCATCAACTAATACTTCACCGATATCCTGGCGCAAGTAATCGCGAATGGCGCGAATGATGACATTGCTCTCCTGGTATATGAGGAAGGGCGCAGCACGGCCTTCGGCCGCATTGGTAATGGATTCCCAAAATTGCAGCAGGTAATCGAGATCCCACTGCAGCTCTTCTGTCGAGCGGCCAACGCCCGCTGTCCGGACGATAGCACCCATGTTCTTGGGTGTATTCAGGCCGGCCATCGCCTCTTTAAGCTGGCTGCGATCTTCGCCTTCGATGCGGCGTGAAATTCCGCCTGCACGCGCATTATTTGGCATCAGTACCAGATAGCGGCCTGCAAGACTGATAAATGTTGTTAGGGCTGCGCCTTTATTGCCGCGTTCCTCTTTATCAACTTGTACGATGAGTTCTTGGCCTTCGGAGAGGGCGTCTTTGATATTGACTCGGCCTTTTCCTGCAGAAGGTTTGAAGTATTCTTTAGAGATCTCTTTCAGCGGGAGGAAGCCGTGTCGCTCGGCGCCGAAATCAACGAAGGCTGCTTCAAGGCTGGGCTCTATACGGGTAATACGTCCCTTGTAAATGTTCGCCTTTTTTTGCTCTCTAGATCCAGCTTCGATATCCAGGTCATATAGTTTTTGACCATCTACCAGCGCGACACGCAACTCTTCACTTTGAGTTGCGTTAATAAGCATTCTTTTCATGTGTACCGTCCGGTTGGAGCGGAATGATGGTGGATTAAACAGACAGGAGGGAAAGAACAGCAGGACCACGAGCTAGTGTGTTTGTGTAGCTGGCAAGTTAGTAACTACTCACTTAGCGGCTGCACAAGTCACGTTAACAGCATTTGCGTAAATGCTGTCTCAATGCCAGGAGTGGCTTTCTGACCTATATTTCGTAACTGCGCCAAGGTCTTATTGCTTCGACAGTCATACGGACACTGTTTCTGGAAGCCGGCTTTACCGCTCCGGTTCCCTTTGCCTAGTGTGAATATGGCCCTGTCGGCAGCCCTGCCGCGCTACGAAGGCAAACGAACGGCGGTGCATTATTTGCTCTGCCTGTAAGCTTGCTGGATTAAATTCTGTCTGTTTAATGCGTCATTCACGCATTTTCGTTTGTCTGCCGGCTACCCATGTGAGTTTAAACCGGCAGATCCCATTTGCCTGACACTATGCCCTTCAGGGGCTAGTCATTAAGACCTGATTCGAGATTCATCGGAATCGCTCAACGGTCGGAATGACGTGCTTATGTCAGGAGTAAATATGTTTTTCTAGCGGGAGATTAAAACCTCAAGGGTTTTTGCTAACTCGTGATAACCGCTATATTATGCTGCTGGTTAGCGAAGGGGTGGCATTTGTATAGCACTAAATCTCCGCGGACTGTTCAGCAGCTACGAGAATATAGCAGCATTTGACATGCGCAGCAATAAACTCTGTGCTTAGTGTCACGAAGTTTTGAAGCAGGAAGAAAATTTGTCTAGTAAGTCAGAGATCCCGGAAGCAACGGCGAGTGCACGTCCAAAAGTGGTATTTGTCACCATTACTGAAAAAAATGCCACGCAGCGCATTGATAATTTTTTGTTGTCGCAGCTTAAGGGTGTGCCTAAGTCCAAAATCTACCGCATTATTCGAAAGGGTGAAGTGCGGATTAACAAAGGCCGGTGTAAACCGGAAACCAAACTCACCGAAGGCGATGTGGTCAGGATTCCTCCGGTAATCAGTCGCGAGTCCAAGGCGGGTGAGGTGAGCGTAAGCCAGAACCTGTCCGATTTGTTGTCTGCGGCGGTGCTGTATGAGGATGATAGTGTCCTGGTGATCAATAAGCCCTCGGGGCTCGCAGTGCATGGCGGTAGTGGAATCAGTTTGGGCTTGATAGAGGCGCTGCGAAGTAAATACTCCGAGCACCAGTTTTTGGAGCTGGTGCATCGACTTGATCGCGATACCTCTGGCTGCATTCTGATCGCAAAATCACGTTCTGCCCTGAAGGATTTTCACGCGCAGTTTAGAGAAGACCGGGTGAAGAAAATCTATCACCTGGCTGTTCACGGCAGTTGGCCGCGTCATATAAAGAAGGTCGATGCGCCATTGCGAAAAAACGAACTGAAGTCGGGCGAGCGCATCGTCACGGTCTCGCAAGATGGCAAACCTAGCCAGACCCTGTTTCGAATTTTGGCTAGCCAGAATGACTTTGCTCTCCTTGAAGCTCAGCCGATTACCGGGCGTACTCACCAGATTCGTGTTCATGCCGCCTTTAATGGGTGTCCGATTGTAGGTGACGATAAATATATTCAGGATCAGCCGGTAACGGGGCAGGGTCTCGACAAGTCACGTTTAATGTTACATGCCTATGAAATTCGTTTTTCGCTGCCTGACAGCAGTAAAAAGAGACTGATAGCTCCCTACGACGAGCGTTTTAAAGCTAGTCTGGAAAAGATGGAGTTGCGCTACAATGACCTTTGAAGTTGTTGTGTTTGATTGGGATGGAACACTAGTCGATTCAGAACAGCATATTGTTTCCAGTATTGAATTTGCCGCGAGCAAGCTAGGTCTGCCTGAGTTGAGCTATGATGAAATGAAAGACATCATAGGTCTGGGGATGCAAGAGGCTTTGCAAAAGCTGTATCCCGGGCTGGATGACGATGGAATAGCTGCGCTTCGGGCGCATTATTCAAGTGCCTTTTTCAGTAAGCAGGCTAGCCCGGCAAGTTTATTTTCCGGGGTAAAGGATGCTCTGGAAGGCTTGCGTTCGCGTAAGGTTAATATGGCGGTTGCGACGGGTAAGAGTCGTCGCGGGTTGGAAAGAGCTTTGGATGCCACGCAATTACGGCCGTATTTCGACATCGAGCGCTGCGCCGACGAGACGCGGTCGAAGCCCGACCCCTTAATGTTGCAGGAGCTGTGTGAGTACTTTTCGTTGCCGCCCGAAAAAATGCTGATGGTAGGTGATACTGAATACGATCTGCATATGGCACAAAATATAGGTATGCCGGCAGTCGGGGTGAGCTATGGTGTTCACGATGTAAGCCGGCTGCAAAAATATAAGCCGCTTAAAATAGTAGATAATTTGACGGAGGTGCTAACTCTGATATGAGTTGGCCCGGTTTGTTAGCGAGATTGGAGAGAGTAACTTGGATTTAAATAGGCTTGGAGAGAATCAACAAAGTGGCTCAGGTCAGCCTGATTCCAAAGAATGGAAGTTGATCGAAAAGACGGTATCGCAGTTAGGAGTCGAGCAGCGCCGCTCGCGACGCTGGGGAATATTCTTTAAGTTACTGACCTTTGTGTATTTGTTCCTGTTGCTGATTGTAATGAGCGAAGGGTTGGGGCCGGGCAAGTTATCGGATGCTGAGCAGTTCACGGCCTTGGTTGATGTTCGCGGAGTGATTGCCGACGAGGAGCGCGCAAGTGCAGACTTTATTGTTGGTGGTTTGCGTGCGGCCTTTGAAGCAGTGGGTACTCAGGCTGTCGTGTTACGCATTAACAGTCCCGGAGGCAGTCCGGTACAAGCGGGTTACGTGTACGATGAAATCAAACGCTTGCGAAAGCTGCATCCTGAGAAACCCGTGTATGCCGTGATTACTGATATTGGCGCTTCCGGTGCGTATTACATTGCGGCCGCAGCGGATCAAATTTATGCAGATAAATCGAGTCTGGTTGGATCTATCGGAGTGGTAGCTTCGGGTTTTGGTTTTGTCGAAACCATGGAAAAATTAGGTGTTGAGCGTCGTTTATATACATCAGGAAAGCATAAAGCCTTTTTAGACCCTTTTAGTGAAGAAAAGTCTGACGAGGTTGAATTTTGGCGGGGTGTGTTGAATAAAACGCATGAACAGTTTATTGCTAAAGTCAAAGAGGGTCGCGGAGAGCGCCTTAAAGTCACCGAGGATACCTTTTCGGGGCTTATTTGGAATGGCGAGCAGGCGCTGGGAATTGGCTTGATCGATGGCTTGGGAAGCGCGGGCTTTGTCGCGCGCGATGTTGTCGGGGCAGAAGAAATTGTCGATTTTACCCCGCAACCCGACCCTTTTGAGCGCTTTACCAAGTCATTGGGTATGGCGGCTGGCAGTGCCTTGGCAAAGGTGATGGGCTCTAGCGAATTGCAGTTAAGGTAGTGGTATTCTGATTTCAGGGTATCTGCACGCCTTCGTTACTAAGGAAGGTGATTAGTTTTATTAAGGGCAGGCCGATCAGGGTGTTAGGGTCTGTCCCCTTGAGTTCTTCGAACAGGCTTATCCCCAAGCCCTCAACCTTGAATCCGCCTGCACAATCGAAAGCTTGCTCTGCGTCGACGTAGCGCTCGATCTGGTGTTTTGCTAGTGTTCGAAAGCGTGTTTCGAATAATTCCACGCTGCTTTGTAATTTCCCGGTTTTGCTGTTGAGCATGCAAAGCCCCGTATAGAATTGGACTGTTTTGCCTTGGCAGGCTTGCAGTTGCTTTATGTTGTTTGAGCGATCGCCCGGTTTGCTTAGCTGTTTACCATCAAGCCAGGCGACTTGGTCGGACCCGATGATTAAAGCATCAGGGTTGGCTCGCGCTACTTTCTGGGCTTTCTCGCAGGCCAAACGCAGTGCCAGTGAATCCGGATTTTCGTTTGTTAGTGGGGATTCGTCGGTGTTCGGGCTTTGTGTAGCAAATTTTTTGATGATGGTTTGTAGTTGTTTTTGTCGATAAGTACTTGAAGAAGCAAGAATAATTTTCAATTTTAAATGCCTGTTATCGTTGTGGTGAACTGGTGGTGACGCGAGAAGCTTGGGTTTAGCTTACTGCGGTACGCTTTGAGCTCTTTGAACGAATGTCAAAAATCATGGTTTTTCTTTTGACAATAGCTCGGCTCGCCCCTAGAATTGCGCGCCTATGTCTGATCACTCGCTGCCAAAGGTTATTGACCCCCTTAAATATGCCGACCAAAACAGGGTTCTGCAAGGGGTTGTGACGCTAAACCTGATGCCAAGGCTGGTGGACTTGCTAGCAGAGCCTACAGGGTCGGTTGAGGTGGAGCTGGAGTTTGATCGGGATGAGCAGCATCTGCGTGTTTTGAAAGGCAAATTGGATACGGTCGTAAGTTTGACCTGCCAGCGATGCCTTAACCCCGTAGAAAAACAAGTTTCGTCCCGGTTTGAGCTGGGTATTGTTCTCACTGACGAACAAGCCAAGCATTTGCCGAAGCATTATGAGCCTTTGCTGGTTGAACCCGATAAGCTGGTGTTGCTCGATGTGATCGAAGAAGAGTTGATACTTAGTTTGCCTATGTTTGCCTACCACGAGTCGTGCGGCGATGGGCAGCTAGAAAACGATGAAAGTGCCGAAGCCCAAGAGAAACCTAACCCGTTTAGTGTACTTTCGGAACTTAAGTTGAAAAAATAGTCTGTTTCCCGTGTGGTGTTTGTCCACCCGGTAGACGAAACGTTTTGATATGCCTTTTGGAGAACGAATATGGCTGTTCAGCAAAATAGAAAAACCCGATCCAAGCGCGGCATGCGTCGCTCACATGATGCATTGGGTACAGCGACTTTGTCACTTGACTCAACAACAGGTGAAAAGCATTTGCGTCACCATGTTTCTGCCGACGGTTTCTACCGTGGCAAGAAAGTCATTGAGACTTCAGAAGACTAAAGCCAGTTTTCTGAGCTGACAGCGATGATCATCACCGTTGCGATAGATGCAATGAGTGGCGATAAGGGCGCGGAAGTAGTTGTTCCCGCGGCGCTCAGCTTTCTAAATAAAACACAAGCCTCCAGAGTGGTGTTGGTCGGAGACCAGCTCACGCTGGAGGCTTTGTTGCGTCAGTACCCTTCACACGATGCTATTTCTATTCGTCATGCTGACTCGGTTGTGATGATGGACGATAAACCTTCCTATGCCTTGCGTAACAAGCAGGACTCGTCGATGGCCCTTGCGCTGAAAATGGTCGCTGAAGGCGAAGCGCAGGCCTGTGTAAGTGCTGGTAATACGGGTGCATTGATGATGCTCGGGCGTTCTATTTTAGGAATGTACCCGGGTATTGATCGCCCAGCCATTACCAAAATGTTCCCATCTCAGGGGGGCGGTTGTTTTGTCTTGGATCTTGGGGCTAATGTTGACTGCTCCGCCGAGCAGTTAACCCAGTTTGCCCTGATGGGCCAGTTACTCGCAGGCGCCATTAAGCAGATTGACCAGCCTAAGGTCGCATTGTTGAACGTGGGCGGTGAAAGCATCAAGGGCAATGAGCAGGTTCGGTTAGCGGCCTCTTTGATACAAGAAACTGACGCAATTAACTATGTTGGCTTTGTTGAAGGGGGTGATATATTTCGTTCCGCAGCTGACGTAATTGTCTGTGACGGCTTTGTTGGTAATGTTGCTTTGAAAAGTGCAGAAGGCGCGGCGCGTATCATACTCGACGGGGTTAAGCGTTTCTTCACTGGCTCATGGTATCGGCGCATTCTAGCGCGTTTAATGCTGCCGTTGTTATCCAGTGCGCTCAAGCAACTTGACCCAGATACCCATAATGGCGCTATGTTTCTCGGGCTTCAGGGGGTGTTGGTGAAGAGCCATGGTGATGCCGGTGTGTCGTCGTTTGAGCATGCAATAGAGCTAGCGGTTAAGGAAGCAAGAGCTGATCTCCCGAGTAAGATAAACAGTCGTCTGGATGATGTACTGTATTAGCAGTGGCCAGTTTTATCGGTAGCGACAAAGAATAGTTCAATCACTAAGGCAGATTGATATGAAAACGGTATTTATGTTCCCCGGTCAGGGGTCGCAAAGCGTGGGCATGATGGCTTCGCTGCTGGAACAGTTCCCAGTGGCGCGCGAGGTGTTCGAACGAGCCTCATCCGCCATCGATCAGGACTTGACTCGCATTGCCCTCGAAGGCCCTGAAGCAATGATTAATCAGACTGAAATAACACAGCCTGTGGTGTTAACAGCGAGTATCGCCATGTGGACGGTGTGGCAAGAATATACGGATTTTTTGCCGGACTACGTTTGTGGTCATAGTTTGGGTGAGTATAGTGCTTGCGTCGCGAGCGAGGTGTTTGGCTTTGAAGAGGCTGTGCGCCTGGTGCACTTGCGAGGCAAGTTAATGCAGCAGGCAGTGTCGCTGGGAGAAGGCGGTATGGCGGCCCTGTTAGGCCTTGATGATGATGCGGTTGTAGCCGTATGTGCCGAAGCAGCTCAAGCTGAAGTTGTTTCCGCGGCTAACTTTAACTCGCCAGGACAGGTGGTGATTTCGGGCGGAACGGCAGCCTTGCAGCGCGCGGTGAGCTTAGCGAAAGAAAAGGGCGCAAAACGCGCAACGATGTTGCCGGTTAGCGTGCCTTGTCATTGTGCCTTGCTCGAACCAGCAGGGCAGACGCTCAAGGAGCAAATGGATCTGATTGAGTTCCGCCAACCCTTGATTCCCGTGGTTCAGAATGTAAATGCAAGCATTCCCGCTAACGAAACGCAGTTGCGTGAGAACCTGCTACAGCACTTGCATCAGCCGGTAAAGTGGGCGGATTCCATTCGGTATCTGGCATCTTTGGATGCGGGCGTGTTTGTAGAGTGTGGTCCGGGTAAGGTGCTTTCGGGGCTTAACAAACGCATCAGTCGTGAAGTGAAAACCTTGCAGATGAACGACTATGCTGGCATGCAAGCAGTAATGGACGAATTAGGTGCTGAAAGGCGCTCAAATTAAACACCACAGCCGAATGTATTGTAATTACGGCATGAAGTTCTGATAGACCGGATAAGGAGTAAGCAACCCAATGTCGACTGAACGTAAAGTGGCGCTAGTCACGGGGGCGAGTCGTGGTATTGGTCGTGCAATCGCTAAGCGCTTAGCCAAAGACGAATCGCTGACCGTTATCGGTACGGCTACAACCGAAGACGGCGCATCTGCCATTTCGCACTATTTCTCCAAATGGGGGCTCGATGGTGACGGAATCATGATGGATGTTTCAGACCCAGCTTCGGTTGAAGAAGGGGTGAAGCAGGTAACGCAGGCTTATGGCCCACCTTTAATTCTGATTAACAACGCTGGAATTACCCGCGATGGTTTGATGCTGCGCATGAGTGAGCAGGATTGGGGTGATGTGATTAATACCAACCTGAACTCGGTTTACCGTGTTTCAAAGGCCGTGCTCAGAGGAATGACCAAGGCTCGATGGGGGCGTATCGTTAGCGTAAGCTCTGTTGTGGGGCAGATGGGTAATGCCGGGCAAGCCAACTATTGTGCGTCCAAGGCGGGTCTGGAAGGTTTTACCCGTTCGCTGGCTAAAGAAATTAGCGGGCGGGGCATCACAATTAATGCGGTCGCGCCGGGGTTTATCGAGACCGATATGACCGATGAATTACCCGATTCGACCAAAGCAAATATGCTGTCGACGATACCGATGGCACGTTTGGGGCAGCCAGACGAAGTTGCTGCAGCGGTTAATTTTCTATGCTCAGCAGAGGCGAGTTATATCACTGGTGAGACCCTGCATGTGAATGGCGGTATGTATATGGGCTAAGCGCGTGTAGCGACTGGCCCATATGCGCCATACCATGGCCTGAATGGAAGCGATTTCTGGCTTGTTTAGCGGCGGCGATTAATCTAGACTACGACGCCATGAGATGCCTGGTTTAAAGTGGAAGGTTTTAGAGGCCCTTCGCTACATTGCAAACTTTGCACCTGGCGAAGAAAGAATGTTGAAATTAGGCAAGAAAAAAGTACAGTCAATAGAAAGTACTTAATCTATTTAAAGAGAGGAAAATATGAGTACTGTAGAAGAACGTGTTAAGAAGATTGTTTGTGAACAGCTGGGCGTTAAAGAGTCAGAGGTTCAAAGCACTTCATCTTTCGTTGAAGATCTGGGTGCAGACTCTCTTGATACGGTAGAGCTGGTTATGGCCTTAGAAGAGGAGTTTGAAACAGAAATTCCTGATGAAGAAGCCGAAAAGCTTTCTACAGTTCAGGAAGCGATTGATTACATCATCGCTAACCAGTAATTCGCTTTCTAAAAAGTATAACCGTCCTGAGTAAGCGCTTTGGACGGTTTTTTTTTGATTTGTGTTTAGCTTTAGGTAATTAGGGGCAGTGCTAGCTGCATCTGAACGGGAGTCTGCGAATGTCTAAAAGGCGTGTTGTTGTAACGGGTATGGGAATGTTGTCACCGCTTGGCAATACTGTTTCTGAATCCTGGCAGAAAGCGATGGAAGGCAAAAGTGGTATTGGTTATGTGAGCCGCTTCGATACCGAGGGTTTTGGCACACGAATTGGCGGTGAAATTAAAGATCTGGAAATTTCAGACTATATCGACCGAAAAGAAGCACGCCGTATGGATGTGTTTATGCAATACGGTTTGATTGCTGCGATTCAGGCAGTAAACGATGCGGGCATCGACGCCCTGAGTGCTGAGCAGAAGTCCAGAACCGGCGTAGCCATTGGCTCTGGTATTGGTGGTATTGAAACGATCGAAAATGTTCGCGATACCTTCGTAAAATCAGGGCCCCGAAAAGTATCTCCATTTTTTGTTCCCAGCTCTATTATCAATATGATTTCGGGTAATGTGGCCATTAAGTACGGCTTTAAAGGTCCGAATATTGCGGTGGTCAGCGCGTGTACCACGGGCACACATAATATTGGGTATGCCGCGCGTACTATCGCTTATGGCGATGCCGATGTAATGATCGCAGGTGGCGCAGAAATGGCCACCTCTCCCGTCGCGATGGCCGGGTTTGGCAATGCTAAGGCCTTATCGACGCAAAATGAAGCTCCCGAAAAAGCCAGCCGGCCCTGGGACAAGCAGCGCGATGGTTTTGTTCTGTCAGATGGTGCTGGTGCACTTGTGCTTGAAGAATATGAGCATGCGAAAGCACGCGGAGCCAAGATATACGCAGAGTTGTCGGGCTTTGGTATGAGCGACGATGCCTTCCATATTACATCGCCCATCGAAGACGGTTCGGGCGCACGCACGTCGATGGAAAATGCGCTGCGCGATGCCGGGCTAAGTCCTAATGAAATTGATTATATCAATGCGCACGGCACCTCGACCCCACTGGGAGACGTCGCCGAGTGCAAGGCGATCAAAGACCTTTTTGGTGAGCATTGCGAGGCCTTGCTGGTCAGCTCCACCAAGTCCATGACGGGCCATTTGTTGGGAGCAGCGGGCGCGGTAGAAGCGATATTCTCGGTCAAGGCGCTAGAAGAGCAGGTTGCACCACCGACCATTAACCTTGATGACCCAGAAGACGGCTGCGACCTCGACTTCGTCGCACATAAGGCACGGCAAGCTAGGCTAAAATGCGTGCTATCGAATTCCTTTGGTTTTGGTGGAACCAATGCAACGATCGTTTTTCAACAGTGTGAGTAAATTGTGCACAGACAAGCCCATATAACGCTGGTTAATGGTGTCGAAACCTCGGCATTGACTATTTCGGACCGAGGCTTGGCCTATGGTGACGGCCTGTTTGAAACCATGCGTGTTATCAAAGGCAAGATTCCCTTGTTTGATTTTCACGTGGCGCGCTTCCTGTTGGGCGTGAAAAAACTGCAGCTGGGTAAACCACGTACACTTGCGGCTGACTTCAAACGTTATGTTGCAGAAACGCTTAGCCAAGTGCGCGGCGACGCAGTGCTTAAAGTTCTCGTGACCCGTGGCTGCGGCGGCATAGGCTACGTTCCGCCCAAGAAAAGTGACTGCAATTTCGTGGTTCAGGTGTTCGATTACCCTGACTACAACGAAAGTTATTATCGCAGCGGCGTGTCGGTAGTGAGCTGCTCGCACCGTTTGGCTCACCACCCGGAACTTGCCGGTATCAAACATCTCAACCGCTTGGATCAGGTGCTTGCGGCCAAGGACTTGGGCGAACATCAGGAAGGTCTGATGTTTGATTATCAGGACAGGCTGATCGAAGGCATTAAAAGCAATGTCTTGTTGTTCGAGGCGGAGAAGGTCATTACCCCGAGAATCAAAGACTGTGGCATTAAGGGCACTTTGCGTGAATTTTTGCTCAAAAACCGCAAGGACCTGCCTTTTGAGTTTTTGGAACAGGATGTCGAGCGAGAACGCTTGGGCGAAACCAAGGGGCTGGCCATGTTCAACAGTGTATTTGGTCTCTGGCCTGTTGCCAGTCTCGATGGTCATGCTCTGCCGATCGACCCGCGATGCAAAATAATACAAGCGTACTGTAAAAAACACCTTAACTATCCAAGCCGTTAATAGCTAAGAAAGCGCCTTATTGTGAATCTGAAACGTATTTTTATATTTCTTTCCCTACTTGTTCTGCTGTCGATCTCGGGTGGCTATCTTATCTATCAGCAGAACCTGGAGACGCCACTAGACTTACCCGAAGATGGGCTGGTATTTGAAGTCGTTAAGGGGGAGGTGTTGAGCAGTGTATTAGTGAAGTTAAATAAGCAGGGTATCGTGCAGCAGCCCTGGGTAG
This sequence comes from Oleiphilaceae bacterium, assembly GCA_041624095.1. Lineage (GTDB taxonomy): Bacteria > Pseudomonadota > Gammaproteobacteria > Pseudomonadales > Oleiphilaceae > PZPK01. The sequence continues at coordinate 4,392 of JBFJVR010000003.1, read as the reverse complement.
CACGCGTATATGCAGCTCAACATAATCTGGCCAGCAAGGTTCGTGTCGGTGAATTCCTGCTAACGTCAGGCTTGACGATTCCGGGCCTGTTTGAACGTTTGACTTCGAACAGCCAAATCAAGCATAAGGTCACCATAGTGGAAGGCAGCACCTTTGAGGAGGCGCTGGCAGTGGTCAAGCGCTTGGATAATATCGAGCATGTACTTGGTGAGGCCTCAGCAGAAAGTGTTTATGAGCGTTTGTCAGGTAAGCCGATAGAAAGCCCTAAGGCCTACGAGGGGATGCTTTATCCCGATACCTATTACTATCATAAGGGTGCGACAGACCTTAGTATTTTGAAGCGAGCCTATACTCGCTTGCATACGGTGCTGGAGCAGGAATGGCAACAGCGAGCCCCGGATTTGCCACTGAAGAACTCTTATCAGGCTTTGATACTCGCCTCGATTGTCGAAAAGGAAACGGGTCATCCCGACGAACGTGAACAAATTGCAGGTGTGTTTATACGGCGGCTGCAAAAGGGGATGCGCTTACAGACCGATCCGACGGTGATTTATGGTTTGGGTAAACGTTACGAAGGGAATATAAAACGCGAGCACTTGCTCGAGAAAACCGCCTATAACACCTATCGAATTAATGGTTTGCCGCCAACGCCTATTGCTCTGGTTGGTCGCGCTGCGATTCATGCCAGTTTGCACCCCGACAAAGGCACGACGCTATACTTTGTGGCCAAGGGAGATGGCACGCATCAGTTTTCGGATACCATAGAGCAGCATAATCGGGCGGTGCGTAAATTTCAGTTAAAGCGAAGAAGCGACTACCGCTCTTCATTGTAGTTATCTATTCAATTGACGGTGCTGAACAGCAGCCAGCAGGTGAGAAGTGAAACGCGGTAAATTCATTACCATAGAAGGCGGCGAAGGGGTTGGTAAGTCGACTAATATTGCCTTTGTCCAATCGCAACTGGAGCAGCAGGGCATCGACGTTATTGTTACACGTGAGCCTGGCGGCACCCCGCTGGCTGAAGAAATCCGCGAAGTGCTGATCAAAAACCGAGACGAGAAAGTTGTGTCTGAAACTGAGCTGTTATTGATGTTTGCAGCTCGAGCCCAGCATTTGTATCAAAAAATCGTTCCTGCGCTAGAGAAGGGCATATGGGTTATCTCGGATCGATTTACCGATGCAACTTATGCATATCAGTCGGGGGGGCGTGGTGTCGCAGCCGAAAAAGTTGCTTTACTCGAAACCTTTGTTCAAGGCGTGCTGCGCCCTGATTTAACCCTGCTGTTAGATGCGCCTATAGAGGTAGGCATGGCGCGTGCGAAAAACCGGGGTGCACTAGATCGCTTTGAAGAAGAGCAGGCTGAGTTTTTTAATCGTGTCAGGCAGAACTACTTGCAGCGAGCTGCAGCAGAGCCGGATCGCTTTAAAGTGATTGATGCAACCCAGCCTCTCGAAGCTGTACAAGAATCCATAGCCAGGGTCTTGCAAGCAATTTGAACCTGAATACGCGCGATACGGTTGGCTGCGTAGGATTCACCGGGTAAGGCGTAATTACTTGTTTAAGTTTTTCAACTTCGATGGGTTTAGCAGTGCATCTTCTTTTGCCATTATGGAACCCCTGCGAATTTAGGGCCAAAGCCGAACGCATTTTGCGTCTGGGTTTGGCCCAACAATCGTTTGCGATGCCTAAGCTTCTCAGCCAAACTGATTCAGTATCAGTGCCACGATAATGACCTGCGGCACAGTTAGCAGGGGTAGAAACAAAGCGGTCTTCCATGATTTCATTGTGTCTTTGATGACCATGACCTCGGTGTAGTCGGTCGCCACCCCCGTCATTAAAAACGCAAAGCTGTTACCTGGCGCGTTGGCGCGGGTCATCAGGTCGGCCGCAATTGGCGTCGAACCCTCTGAACATACTTCGATGATGGTAGCGGCGACCAGGGTAGCCAATAGGCCAAGCAGACTCGGGCCGAAAAGCTGCTGGTAATCTTCTAAAGAGACAAAAGCGCGAATTGCCGATGCCAGCAATACACCGAACAGCAGCCAGCGGATGACCATTTTTGACCCGGAAAGCCCGGAAACAGCAATGTTTTTTGCCAATTCACGGTTCCAAGTTACCTGACTTAGGGCCGTGCGGGCATTTGGCCAGAAGCGGAAATTTTCGGGCAAGCTTGGTGCCGCGGGGTTGGCAGGCAGGGTGCCATTTTGTTCCAGGCGATCAAATAGCCATCCGCTCGTCAGCGCAAGCAGCATTGATAGGGCAATAAACAAAAGCGTCCATGGTAGGCCGATTAAGGCAATCATGATCAAGGTCAGTGATATGGAGTTCCAAGGGCTCGCAATCAAAAAGGCCATGACCTGCCCAAGGCTTGCCCCCTTGCGGCGCAACTCCATGCCCACCATAAGAACGCCGTGGCTACATAGGTCCAGCAGCACGCCAGCCAGAGTTGCTCGCCATAAACCGCGTTTGGTTCCGCCTTTCCCCAGTATGGATACGATAAATTCTTGTGGGATGCGACTGAGTATGCCGACAAAGAAAATTGCCAATAACACGCTCCACCACATAATGTTGACGAGTTCTTTCACGCTGTGGCTGATAATGCCGAGACTGCTGTCGTGAGCAAGGTCTGTGTGGCCCAGTAGGTAAAAGGCAGTGCTTGCCAGCAGGCATAGCCATAGGAACCAATCTATCCGAGACGCTGAGTCCGGGCAGCAAGCTTGGGCGTTGGCTGTGCTTTCACGCTCGGTTTCAGTAGGGGTACAACAGGATTGAGCTTCTGTTTTGGCCGGGGGAGCGCTATGGCAGCTGGGTATGTTTTTTTTGCTCATGAGGCACCTCCTTCACTATGTTCGCTAAGTTTTTCTAGAATGGCGCAGTTCGGCGCTTCATTGGCCTGACAGTGTGAAGCCAGCTCAAGCAAATGTTGCTGCAGGAGCTTTAGCTCATCAATTTGTCGCGTGATGCGCTGGGCCTTTTCTAGCACCAGAATTTTTACGTGTCGGCTTTGACGACCGGGGTTGTTCAGTAAGCCCAACAGCTGCCGGCATTCTTCGATACTAAAGCCGCTCGCACGGGAGCGTTGTAAAAAATTGAGTTGTTCAACGTCGCTGGATGTGTAGCTGCGGTACCCGTTGTCGCTGCGCTTGGCAGGCGTGAGCAAGCCTATCTGCTCGTAGTAGCGTATGGTTTCGGCTTTCAGCCCCGTAATTTTGGCTGCTTTACCTATGTTCATAAAGACCTCCAAGGTGGATCGTGCGTAAAGCATAAACCTTTGAGTAACTATAAGGTCAAGGAGTTTGTTTGGCTAGAGTTTTGGTGGGGAGATGTTAGACGGGGGATAGGAGATGGGAGAAGGGAGACGCAAGAAGTGAGACGCTTGAAGCCAAGTCTAAAGCGAAGGTGAATTCAAGGCATAAAAAAACCCGGTATTCACCGGGTTTTTTATGCTACAGCTAGTTTGCTTAAGCTGTTTCAGCCTTTGCTTGCGCTGCTTTCTCGATATAGGAATCCATCTTATCGAAGTTCAGGTAGCGATAGATGTCGCTGGCCATGCTGTCGATATTCTTGGCGTATTCCATATATTCCGCAGGTGTAGGCAACTTGCCCAATACTGCGCCGACCGATGCCAGTTCGGCTGAGGTCAGGTAAACATTGGCACCGTCACCCAAACGGTTAGGGAAGTTTCGCGTCGAAGTAGACAGCACTGTACTACCTGCTTTAACGCGTGCCTGGTTACCCAAACACAATGAGCAGCCTGGCATTTCTGTGCGCACGCCGGCTTTAACGTAGGTGTTGTAGTAGCCTTCTTCCATTAACTGAGCCTGGTCCATCTTGGTTGGAGGTGACATCCACAAGCGGGTTTTGAGCTCTTCCTTGTTGTTTTCGAGAAGTTTACCTGCCGCACGGAAGTGACCAATGTTGGTCATGCACGAACCGATAAAGACTTCGTCGACCTTGTCGCCAGCAACTTCAGAAAGCAGCTTGGCATCATCCGGGTCGTTAGGGCAGCATACGATAGGCTCTTTGATTTCAGCGAGGTCAATTTCAACGACGTGAGCGTACTCAGCGTCTGCATCACCAGCAAGCAGAGAAGGATTAGCCAGCCACTCTTCCATTGCTTTAGCGCGGCGCTCAAGAGTACGTGGGTCACCATAGCCTTCAGCTATCATCCAGCGCAACATAACGATGTTTGAGCGCAGGTATTCAGCAACAGACTCTTCAGACAGCTTGATGGTACAACCGGCAGCTGAACGTTCCGCCGAAGCATCGGACAATTCGAAGGCTTGCTCGACTGTCAGGTCGTCAAGACCTTCAATTTCGAGTACCCGACCTGAAAATTCGATGATCTTACCAGCCTTCTCAACGGTTAGAATGCCTTGTTTGATACCGTA
>JBFJVR010000002.1:0-27418 GCA_041624095.1 Oleiphilaceae bacterium | reverse complement strand
GATGACGATATTTTGATAGCCCTTCTGGTTGATATGATCCAGTGCCGCTTTAAGGTGATACTGCGCCCGATCCCGATACGGCAAACGCGGTTTATCGGCGCGTTCTTTGTCAGCTAAATCAATATCAACCGCCTCGCCCTCACTGGCTGCGTCGGCAGGGGCTTCGGTCATTTGGCCTTCAGGGCTGGCGGCCGATTCATCAACCGCCTGCTCACTGGCTCCCGCATCCGGAGCCGCCTCAGGTGCTTTTTCATAGCGACTTGAAACGCCCCACATTGCTTGGTGTGTCGCCTCCGTCATCAGGATTTCATCATGCGTTTTGGTTACCCGATCGCGCTCAGGTACTTCACGAAAGGTGTCGTAGGGCAGGTTCACTGCCAGCGTGTACCACCCCCCCTTTGGCAAGGCAAGGCGAACCGGTCTGATCAGAAAAGGCCAATCGGCATGTTGCTCCTTGTCATGCAGAATCAGCACCGCACCCTGAATCTGCGGCGAACTTGGTTTCTGCTCAAGGGCTAGCACCTTTCTAGGCTCCTCATCAGGATACTGCACATCTAACCAGACCAACTCATTGGCGGCACTTTCCTGCGATAAGGCGAGTTGCGCCATTTGCTCTTCATCCAGATACCCCACTCGTGCAGGCTCCTTCTCAGCTTGCGTAGCTGCCTGCTCTGTAGAGACCTCCGTACCTTCAGTGCTGGCCGAGCCAGCTTCCTCGGCATAGCTTAGCGGTGCGCTCAGCAACGCTAAAAGCAAGAAATGTCGTGTTTGAATAGCTTGCCGGAAGAGATGCCCGGAAATCAGAATTGCCATGTTTTTACTCGAAGCCACTTGTTATTCTGAGATAGAATAGTCCACTTTAAAGCAAGCCTATGGAATATAAAACGCTTGCACGCATGTATTTTTCAGACATATCCGCTTAAGAGGTTCAGATGTCAAACTTTCAGATTGCACCTTCCATTTTGTCGGCCGATTTTGCCCGCCTTGGCGATGAGGTAGACGCAGTACTCGCGGCCGGCGCAGATATCGTGCATTTTGACGTAATGGACAATCATTATGTTCCGAATCTAACCATCGGACCTATGGTATGCGAGGCCTTGAGAAAGCATGGCGTCACCGCACCTATCGATGCACACTTAATGGTTAAACCAGTTGATGACATGATTCGCAGCTTCATAGATGCAGGCGCCAGCTATATTACCTTTCACCCGGAAGCCTCGGAGCACATAGACCGCTCCTTACAACTGATCAAAGACGGCGGCTGTAAAGCCGGCTTGGTATTTAACCCGGCGACACCTTTGCACTATCTGGATCATGTGATCGATAAACTGGACATGATACTGCTGATGTCGGTCAACCCCGGCTTTGGCGGACAAAAATTTATACCCGGAACGCTCGATAAACTGCGACAAGCTAAAGCACGCATCGACGCCAGCGGACGTAAGATTCGACTAGAAATCGACGGAGGCGTTACCATCAACAACATTCGGGAAATTGCTGAAGCCGGTGCCGACACTTTCGTCGCGGGTTCGGCAATTTTCAATACCGACGACTATGCCAGTACGATAGCCGCCATGAGAGCCGAGCTTGCCAAGGTAAGGGGCTAAGTGAACCATACGGCAAGGGAGCTTTGTCGGCAGGCCCGTCTGGTAATATTTGATTTGGATGGCACACTGGTCGACAGCGTGCCCGACCTTCACCTTGCATTAAGCAAGGCCCGCACTGAGCTTCATCTTCCTCCGTGTTCCGAGCAACAAGTGAGTCACTGGGTTGGAAATGGCGCGAAATTATTGGTTGACCGCGCCTTGGCAGACCCCGCTCTGGGCCTCAGCGAAACGGAGCAAGAGCAACATCGCGACCAGGCGTTACGGCTGTTTTTCAAACACTATGAAACCAGCAACGGACAAACCTCCCGCTGCTACAGCGGCGCAGTGGAATTACTGGCAGAGCTTCAAGTTCGCGGTGTTTCTACCGCAATTGTCACCAATAAACCTGCGCAATTCACCAAAACGCTACTGCTTCAACTTGGCTTAAAGGTAGATCTGGTACTTAGCGGCGACAGCCTTGCCGAGAAAAAACCATCACCGATGCCTCTTAATCATTGCTTGCAGCACTTTTCGCTTAAGCCTCAAGACGCCATTATGATCGGTGACTCCGTGAGCGATTTAAGTTCTGCTCGCGCTGCCGGGATGAAGATGATTGCGGTAAGTTACGGCTACAACCATGGCCAAGCCATCGCCGATTTCGAACCCGATGCAATGATTGATTCGCTCGATGAGCTGCGGTAATCTATCGCGTCACGAACACACCCCTGAAGAGAGACGGTTTGGTGCCTGTACATAAACAAGAAAACGATACCACTGCGGATCGCCACTTCCCCTGCCGTTGGCGACACTAATCTGGCGAGTATGTGACTCGATCCACTCATTTTTAGTGCTGAGGAATACGGCTTTCAGCCCGCTTCGTTTTGATAATGTATAGAATTAGGACCTACCATGACACCCGAACAGTTTAGCGCTCTCGCAAAGCAAGGCTACAATCGCATTCCTATTGTGCGCGAGGTATTAGCCGATCTGGATACGCCTCTTAGTAGCTATTTAAAACTTGCCGACGGACCCTACTCTTACTTGCTAGAATCTGTCCATGGCGGCGAAAAATGGGGGCGTTACTCCATCATCGGCATGCCCTGCCAGCAGGTTCTGAAAGTACACGGAAAACGCGTCAGCATCGAATTTGAGGGACAGCTCATCGAGCAACACGATTGCGAGGATCCTCTCGCCTTCGTTGAAGACTTTCAAGCACGCTTCAAGGTGCCGGAGCTGGAAAACCTGCCTCGCTTCAATGGTGGCCTCGTCGGTTATTTTGCTTACGATACCATCCGCTATATCGAGCCCAAACTTGCCGCATCATGCCCTGAAGATCCGCTGAAAACACCGGACATTCTGCTAATGGTATCCGACCGCTTGGTTGTATTCGATAACCTGAGCGGCAAGCTGATGCTGATTTATCATGCCGACCCAAGCGTCGAAGATGCCTATCAGGTCGCCCAGTCTGTGCTGGACGTACTAGTGCATCGCCTCAGAACAACAGCCTGCGCTGCACCGGAAAAAGTCCTACGCAGCGAGCAAGTAAAAGAAACCGACTTTGTCTCGGGTTTTTCGCAACAGGGTTTCGAAGCCGGTGTAGAAAAGATCAAGGAATATGTGCTTTCAGGCGATGTCATGCAAACTGTCCTTGCCCAGCGCATGTCCATTCCCTTCGATGCCGAACCTCTTGATCTTTATAGAGCCTTGCGCTGCCTCAATCCATCGCCCTATATGTACTTTCTCAACCTGAATGACTTTTATGTCGTTGGCTCATCACCCGAAATACTGGCGCGTGTCGAGGATAATCAGGTTACCGTAAGGCCCATTGCGGGCACCCGTAAGCGCGGTCACAACGAAGCAGAAGATCAGGCCTTGGAAGCAGAGCTGCTGGCTGACCCCAAAGAACTCGCCGAGCACCTTATGCTAATTGATTTAGGCAGAAATGATGCCGGGCGGGTTAGTCAGATTGGCACCGTCGAACTCACCGACAAAATGGTGATTGAGCGCTATTCTCATGTAATGCACATCGTTTCTAATGTCGTCGGCACACTGAAGTCCGGGTGCACGGCAATCGATGTCTTACGTGCAACGTTTCCCGCGGGTACGCTCAGTGGTGCGCCCAAGATACGCGCGATGGAAATCATTGATGAGCTGGAGCCGGTCAAACGCGGCGTTTATGGCGGGGCGGTGGGCTATCTTTCGTGGAACGGTAATATGGACACGGCGATCGCCATTCGCACCGCTGTGATCAAAGACAAAATATTGCACATTCAGGCAGGTGCTGGCGTAGTGGCAGATTCTGTCCCGCTAAATGAGTGGGAAGAAACCCTCAACAAAGGGCGCGCGGTGTTCCGTGCGGTGGCAATGGCAACCCAAGGCCTAGATGGTTAAGGAGTAGAGCATGCTGTTAATGATCGACAATTACGACTCCTTTACCTACAACGTAGTGCAGTACCTGGGCGAACTGGGTGCAGAGGTGCAGGTTTATCGCAACGATGAAATCGATATTGCGAAAATTGAATCCCTCGCGCCTGAAAAAATTGTTATTTCGCCCGGCCCCTGCACCCCGAATGAAGCCGGCGTGTCGCTCGCCGTCATCGAGCAATTCAAAGGGCGCATTCCTATTTTAGGTATTTGTCTGGGTCACCAAAGTATTGGTCAGGCCTTTGGCGGCCGCATCGTGCGCGCCAGCAAGGTAATGCACGGCAAAACATCCGCAGTACATCACAATAATAGCGGGGTATTCAAAAACCTGAACATGCCCTTTACCGCTACACGTTATCATTCGCTGGTGGTTGACAAGCACCACCTGCCAGACTGCCTTGAGATTACCGCGTGGACGGAAAACCAGGACGACAGTATGGAAGAAATTATGGGGCTTCGTCACAAGACGCTGGATATCGAAGGCGTGCAGTTTCATCCTGAGTCGATATTAACCGAGCACGGACATGACCTGCTCAACAATTTTTTGCAGCGCTAGGCAAATTACCCTCAACATAAATAACAACAAGGAGCCGCCATGGACATGAAAACAGCAATCAGCAGGGTTGTCGAACGCCAAGACTTAAGTACAGACGACATGCAAGCCGCTATGCGGCTGATCATGACGGGTCAGGCTACTGACGCGCAGATCGGAGGCTTTCTGGTAGGCTTGCGCATGAAAGGCGAAAGCATCGATGAAATTACCGGTGCTGCGCAGGTCATGAGAGAGCTATCGACCAAGGTCGAAATTCAGGGCGATTATTTGGTGGATACCTGTGGTACCGGCGGCGATGGAGCCAATCTGTTCAATGTCTCTACCGCCAGTGCATTTGTGGTTGCAGCGGCAGGGGGCAAGGTAGCCAAACACGGAAACCGCAGCGTATCGAGTAGTACCGGCAGCGCCGATGTACTTGAAGCAGCAGGCGTGAATCTGGGCTTGAAAGCAGACGAAGTCGCGCGTTGCGTCGAGGAGCTGGGCGTCGGTTTTATGTTTGCACCAGCGCATCATGGCGCAATGAAACACGCCATTGGGCCAAGAAAAGAAATGGGCATTCGTACCATATTTAACATGCTTGGCCCGATGACCAATCCCGCGAGCGTTAAACGGCAGGTTATCGGCGTGTTCAACAAAGCTTTATGTCGCCCAATGGCAGAGGTGCTGCAGCGCCTAGGGAGCGAACACGTGATGGTGGTGCATGCTGCAGACGGGCTGGATGAAATCAGTATTGCGAGTGAAACCCATGTGGCCGAACTCAAGCACGGCAAGGTTGAGGAATTTACTATCAAACCTGAGGATTTCGACATCAACAGCCAAAGCCTTGTCGGGCTGAGCGTCAGTACGACAGAGCAGAGCCTGGCCTTAATTAAGAATGCCTTAGGCAAAGATGACTCCGAGGCGAGCATAAAGGCCCGTAATATTATTACGCTGAATGCAGGTGCCGCGATTTACGTAGCGGGCTTGGCGCAAGACTTGAACGACGGCATGAAAATGGCAGCCGATGCGATTGGTAGCGGGCTGGCTTTGGGCAAGCTGTCGGAGCTGGTCAGTTTTAGCGGCGTATTTGCCGATTAACTCATACTGGAGTGACGAGAACTAGTTACCCCAGTGACACTATAGAAGAGAATTCAACATGTCAGCAGTTTCCTTTGGCCCTAGCTCCGGCGCGGACTCAACACCGACTATTCTGAAGAACATCGTGGCCAGAAAATGGCAGGAAATCGAGCAGCGCAAAAAAACCAATAGCCTTGCTGACTTGAAGGCAAAAGCGGGTGATCAACCAGACTGCCGTGGGTTCGTAAATAGTATTGAAGACAAGCTAAAAAGCGGCAATCCGGCCATCATTGCTGAAATCAAAAAAGCGTCGCCAAGCAAAGGGGTGATTCGCGAGCATTTTATCCCGCAGGAAATCGCCGAAAGTTATGAGCGGGCTGGAGCCGCGTGTTTATCAGTGCTGACTGATCAGGACTTCTTTCAAGGCCATGAGCGCTATTTGCTCGAAGCGAGAAACGCAGTTGGCCTGCCAGTCATACGCAAAGACTTTATGGTGGCTCCCTACCAGATTTACGAAAGTCGCGTGGTCGAAGCCGATTGCGTGTTATTAATTGCAGCATGTTTAACTAAAGACCAAATGCAGGAACTCGCGGGTATTGCTGAAGAAATTGGTCTCGACGTATTAGTAGAAGTGCATAATCAAATTGAGCTGGAACAAGCTTTAAGCCTGAATACGCGTTTGATCGGGATCAACAACCGCGATTTACACAGCTTTGAAGTGTCGCTTAACAATACCTTTCAGCTCCTGGATCAGATCCCTGAAAGCCGGATTGTAGTGACGGAAAGCGGCATACATAGCCGTGAAGATGTCGAGGCTATGCAAGCCCGCAAGGTAAACAGCTTTTTGGTAGGGGAAGCCTTTATGCGGGCAGATAACCCAGGTGAAGAGTTACAGCGTTTATTTTTCTAAGCTGAGGTCTTTGGCGCCGTCAAAGGCAATCGTACTGCGACTGGCGGTCGAACGAGACAGAAATCATATCGTAACCTTGATCAGATAATCTCCTAATTAAGGCCCGATCAGCCAATACTCGCGAGCAAATGACATGGATACTTTGTTGCAAATCAATCTGACTTGCTAGCGGTGTATTAAAGTCCATCACCAGATATTTTTGCACCCCAAACTCGTCCAGCGTGTTCTGTTCAACACTTTCATAACGAATAAAGGACGCCTCTGCATCCTGACTGAAGTGTGACTGCAATACTTGCGACAGTTCATCGGCCTCAGAAATACTGGCTACAAAAAGTAAAGTAAAGAACAAGACGGCGCCTTGTACTGCATCTTTCATGTTTACCACCTCTACCACATAAATTGCCGACAAGCTGATTGGCTTGCCAGACTTTTTGACAGTCTAGCCAAGTTTAAGGGTGATAAGGAGCGACCCGACTGCGGTTTTACCCTTGTTTACAGATGCATCTTCACAAGTAAATCGGTTATGCTTCTGTCTTCTTACCCAAAAAACAAAAAATATCGTGAAGGCATACTGTCGATATCACCCTGTCAGCCCAGCAAAATGGCATTGCGACGCCTGCCGTATAGACTACTGCGGGGTTTGCGTCCCCGAGAGCAATGCACCTGACGTCGCTATGCAATGCCCGCAATGCAAAAAGCCGCTCGCGCACCTGAAGGCCAACAAAGCCTACCCTCCATTCTGGACGATAGGATCACGCTTTTTACGCTTTCCCTTTCAGGCCGAACCTGCGCTCATTATCACCTTTAGTACGATGCTTGCATTTTCATGGTCGGGCCCTTGGCTGGTGAAATGGCTGGCTTGTTTTATGATTCTGCTATTAAGCTGCCACTACGGCCTGCAAAGCGCACTAGCATATGAACGCAATGGCTTTAATGCACCCGGATTGGATGCGGTGATCTCGCGCAAAGGCTGGGAGCAAAGTCTGGCCTTGGCCATCTGCGTGGCGACCGCAATCGGCCTCAGTTACAGCGCCTTTCTTTTCTGGAGCACGACAGCAACGACGGTCATTGCTCTCTTGGTAATAAGCCTGCTGCCAGGCATACTCTTAACACAAATCGTGAATCGCGGCTCGCCGCTGAATATTTCACCCCTTATGTTCTATCGGATTGTTGCCCAGCTTGATTTTCGCTACCTGCAACTGGTGGGATATTTTTTTGTTGCGACGAGTTTGATTATCATCACTAGCGATGCAGCAGGGCAGCACCTCCCCGAGCTGGCCATGGCACCAATCACCGCGTTCACGCTCAGCTACAGTCTGATCGTCTTATTCTCGGTACTTGGCCACGTTGCGGCTCAGTACCACCATTTTGTGCGTAAAGAGCTGCGACCACCTGGTTCGCCAGACACAAGCGTAGCAATGGGTCTGGACGCAGCCTGGCTGGTCGAAACCCAGCTCGATATCAGTTTGAAGAATGGCGATTATACCAAAGCCGTCGAATTACTTGAGCAGGCACTTAAGCGCCAAAGTAGCGCAACTAATACCAAAGAGCAGCTCTACCGACTGCTGCGCGCGATGCATGATTGGCAAAAACTGGAACACTATTCTCACCTTTTTCTGTGGCATCAATTGCGTTTGAAACAGGCCCATGAAGCTATCCGCTTCATTAAATTGCTCAGAAAAAACCTTCCGGGCTTCGCCATTCAAGACCTTGAACTAAGGTATAAGCTGGCCAAACAGTGCCTGAAGTCCAAAGAACCCAAACTGGTATTGTGGCTTGCTCAAGAAGCCCACCAGCGCTTTGAAGCCTCAGAAGCGCTTGCAGAATTGTACTTATTGGCCGCCAAAGTGCTGCTGCACCCCTTTGATGAAAAAACAAAGGCCTTGAGTTACCTTAATTTCATTGCTACAAATATGCCCGACTCGCCTTCGCATAAATCTGCCGAAGTGCTGATAAACCATCTTGCGCAGTCAACACCTAAGCAATAAATTTACTGGCAAGGTGAAAATTGTGCTTACTTTTGCTAGCTTTACGAGCTTAGAAAAACAATAAGGAAACGACCATGTATAAGACTATTCTTACCCGCTTTTTCTTCCTGTTTGCCATACTGCTTGTGAGCAGCGCGGTACAGGCAGAAAAGGTATACAAACTTAAGCTCGCCGAAACATGGGGGCCTAACTTCCCTATATTTGGTGATGCATCCAAAAATATGGCCGCCATGGCTGAAGCCATGTCTAACGGACGGCTTAAAATAACCATCCACTCTTCCAATAAACATAAATCACCATTTGGCATCTTCGATATGGTGAAGTCCGGCCAGTATGACATGGGGCATTCAGCTTCGTATTACTGGAAGGGCAAGGTCCCGGCGACCATGTATTTCACCACTATGCCCTTTGGCATGATAGCGCCCGAACAGTATGCCTGGTTTTATCATGGCGGCGGTATGGAGCTAATGGATGAGCTTTATCGCCAGCATAATTTGATGTCGTTTCCCGGCGGCAATACGGCTAATCAGATGGGTGGCTGGTTTCAAAAGGAAATTAACAGCATAGACGACCTTCAGGGTCTAAAAATGCGTATTCCGGGCTTTGCCGGAGAAGTCTTGGCCAAGCTAGGTGCAAAACCAACCAACATTCCCCCGGGCGAGCTCTATACCGCCCTCGAACGCGGCACCATCGATGCGCTGGAATGGGTTGGGCCCTCGCTTGATCTGCGCATGGGTTTTCACAAAATCGCGCCTTATTACTACACCGGCTGGCACGAGCCAGGCGCTGAGCTACAGTTTCTGGTAAACCGTAAGAAGTTCGAAAGCCTGCCGGACGACCTCCAAGCCATACTAAAAGTCGCCATGAAGGCTGCGGCTTACGATATGTATACACACTCGACTCACGAAAGTGGCGAAAACTGGTCGACGATGAAAGCCGAGTACCCGAACATCAAGGTTAAAACCTTCCCCGATGAAGTAATGAAAGCGATCCGGGAAGCCAATGATGCACTGCTGAAAGAAAATGCTGCGGCAGATCCCTTCGCCGCAAAAGTACTGGCTTCGCAACAAAGCTATATGGAAAAAGTCCGTCAATGGACCAATATGTCTGACAAAGCCTATCTGGATAGCACCTCTAAATAAGCTATCCTGATGCCCAACCTTCGTTGCCGGCTTGTTCATAGGTCGGCAGCCTACCTCAAAATATAAACTATGATGCCCTTCATTCTGCTGTTAGATACTTTGTTAAAAAAGATCACCCAACTCTGCGGCATACTTGCTGTTGTTGCCATGATCGGTCTGTTATTCAATGTTTTCTATGATGTTGTTATGCGCTATGCCTTCAATGACGTTTCGATCGGGATGCAAGAGTTAGAATGGCATTTGTTTGCGTGTGTATTTTTGTTGGGTACACCTTACGCCATGCAACAAGATGGTCATGTTCGTGTCGACATATTCTATGAGCGCTGGTCCGACCAAGTTAAAGCACTGGTGAACTTGCTCGGCGCTATGCTATTTATTTTCCCCTTTGTGATTCTGGTCACTATGTACGGTAGCGACTTCGCTTACGAAGCCTATGACATAGGCGAAGGTAGCGGTGACCCAGGTGGCCTGCCTCACCGCTGGATCATCAAATCACTTATTCCGCTTTCATTTGCCCTGATGGGCCTGGCCGGGCTCGGCATGATCACTCAAGCCTTGCGCGTGCTGATAGGCAAGGAACCTTACCCCAAACAACAGCGGGAGCATTTGTCATGACCGGGATTGTGATGTTTGTTGTTGCCCTGCTGATGCTTATACTCGGTTTTCCCGTTGCGTTCACCTTTGCGGGCGTTGCACTCGCATTTGGTGTTTGGTCGGAGGGAATGGAGCTGTTCGCATTCGTGCCCTACCGCATACAGAGCATTATGCAAAACACCATATTGATGGCAATTCCGCTGTTTATCTTTATGGGAGTGGTATTACAAAAGACCCGACTCGCGGAGCAGTTACTCGAATCAATGGCCCAGCTGTTTGGCCGGGTCAGCGGCGGTATCGCGATCAGTACCATACTGGTAGGCGCACTGCTGGCCGCATCAACCGGCGTGGTAGGGGCTAGCGTCGTCGCCATGGGCTTGATTTCCTTGCCCTGCATGCTGAAATATAACTACGACAAACAACTGGCCTGCGGCACCATTTGTGCCTCCGGTACCTTGGGCCAGATTATTCCGCCCTCGATTATTCTCATCATCCTTGGAGACGTCCTCGGCCTGCCGGTAGGCGACCTGTTTAAAGCGGCCATGGCACCGGGCCTGCTGCTCATTGCCCTGTATATCGGCTATATACTGTTTGTCACACTAAAAGACCCCGAGCGAGCACCGCCGATGCCCGTTGTCGATGAACCTAAACTGACCATGATACGCAAAGCGCTGACCGCGATTATTCCCCCGCTAGCACTGATCGCCGTGGTACTAGGCTCTATTTTTACCGGAATCGCCACTCCGACAGAAAGCTCGGCGCTTGGCGGTGTGGGTGCACTGTTACTGGCCCTTGCTTACCGCCAATTCAGTTTTAGTATGCTCTGGCAAAGCGCGAAAGAAACCGTCACTGTCACTGCGATGGTCTTTGCAATCCTGCTGGGCGCAACCGCATTTTCGATGAGCTTTAGTTATACCGGTGGCGATATGCTGCTTGAGGAGTGGTTACTCGACCTGCCCGGAGAAAAGTGGGGCTTTTTGATTCTTACCATGCTGGTAATACTGATACTCGGCTTCTTCATCGATTTCGTCGAGATTTCATTTATTATCGTCCCGGTGCTGGCTCCAATCGCCGAGGCCTTGGGCATTAGCATGGTCTGGTTCGCTATTCTCATCGCTATGAACTTGCAGACCAGCTTTCTAACACCACCATTCGGCTTCAGCCTGTTTTACCTGAAAGGCGTTGCACCACCGCAAGTGCGCACCGTCGATATTTATCGTGGCGTGTTGCCGTTTATTGCGATTCAAATGGCAGTGGTACTTGCACTGCTTGTTCGGCCGGGCTGGTTTGGGCTTTAATCTCCGCGGACTAAAACGCAATGACAACAGGATAAAGTCCGATGAAGTATTGCCCACAATGCGGAACAACAACTGCCGAGCAAGAAATTGGCGGGCAGCTAAGAACGGTTTGCCAAAGCAGCACCTGCGAGTTTATTGATTGGCGCAACCCTACTCCTGTCGTAGCGGCGATTATTGAATATCAAAACCAGGTGCTGCTGGTACACAATCGCGACTGGCCACCAAAAATGCTGGGCCTCGTCAGCGGCTTTCTGGAGGCAGAAGAGCACCCTGAAGACGCTATTAAGCGTGAAATCAAAGAAGAAACAAATCTGGACACCCAGCTGGTGGAATTTATCGGCCATTACCCTTTTAAGCAGCAAAACCAGATTCTGATGGTCTATGCCGCGCAATGCTCCGGCGAAATCAAACTCAACGAGGAGCTGGATCGCTATAAGTTACTGAGTCGTTCAAAGCTCATACCCTGGGAGTTTGGCACAGGCCCGGCAGTCAGGGATTGGCTGGCCCTGAAATCCTGCACTAAGAGCCCTTAGAGGGTAAAACTGGCTGAGTAAAGAGTTCTTCGTTTGTTCTCGGACTTTTGCCCCAGACTTTTTTTGACCATATTACGTTTGCGCCTGCACCCGTCTGAGCTTCGCTAACGCTCAAACTTGGTCGACAGCAGAATCGCAGACTGGGTTCGTTCGACGCCTTCGATTGCCCCGATACGATCGAGCACCTCATCGACCTCATTGGTACTGTTAGCCCTGATAGAAGCTAACAGATCAAAAACACCACTCACCGCATGCAAAGACTCAACTGCATCGAGTGCCCGCAGCGCGGTCGCCACTTTGGCATTAAACTGGGGTGCAACGGATATCATCACCTGCGCGCGAATACTGTGCGCCTCGGTGTTTCTATTCAGCCTGACCGTATAGCCCTGAATAACGCCCGACAACTCCAACTTTTTGATACGTTCATGTACGGCGGTGCGCGACAGGTTCAGCTGTTTTGCCAAGGATGAAACCGCGGTTCGCGCATTAGTGCGCAGCAGTTTTATCAACTGCTGGTTTTTTCGATCCAGTTCATTTAGCACCGTTTTACCTCCCGACACTTTGTCTATAGTTCCGACACAATGACTAGAGTATAGCCGCAATTCAGTCCCTTTCGCGGTCCAAAGCGACACCCGCAAGGCGTAATATGGTTCGATAGCGCTGATTTGGAGGCCACAACTATGCATAAGATAGTAATCGTCGGTAGCGGAAAAATTGGCGGTGCCATTTGCCACTTGCTATATCACACTCATGACTATGCCCTGACCGTCGTCGACCAGAATAAGCTAGGCTTAAAGTCTCTGGAGAAGCGCTACCCGGGAATCAGCACCCGCGTGCTCAACGCAAGCGAGCCCCAAGCGATGGAAGCCTTATTGTCTGGTCAACATGCGGTGGTGAATGCCGCGCCTTATACAATGAGTAAGCCCATCGCGCAGGCCGCAAAACTAAGCAAGGTACATTATCTGGACCTTACAGAAGATGTGGCAAGTACTAAGGCGATTATCGAAATAGCAAGCAGTGCTGAACGCGCATTCATTCCACAATGCGGACTTGCTCCCGGGTTCATCTCCATTGTTGCCTACGACCTAGCCAAACACTTCGACACGCTGCATAACCTTCACCTGCGCGTAGGCGCCTTGCCCCAATTCCCCTCGAACGGACTGAAGTATAACCTGACATGGAGCACCGACGGCCTGATCAATGAGTATCTGAACCCTTGCGAAGCCATAGTTAATGGCCAAAAACGGGAAGTCAGGCCGCTAGAAGAACTTGAGCATTTCTCGCTGGAAGGTGCAGATTATGAGGCCTTTAACACCTCTGGAGGTCTAGGCACGCTTTGTGAAACACTGAAAGGCAAGGTGGATAATCTCAACTACCGGACAGTGCGTTATCCGGGTCATCGCGATGCCATGAAGATGCTGTTACAAGATCTGCGTCTTAACGAAAATCCAGACCTGCTGAAAGATATTCTGGAACATGCTATTCCCGTTACGATGCAGGACGTGGTACTTATTTTCGTGACTGTCAGTGGTCATAAAGATGGGCAGTATTTGCAGGAAACCTTTGTCAGGAAGATATACAGCCAAGCGGTATATGAAACTGTCTTCAGTGCGATTCAGGTCACCACCGCTGCCAGCATTTGTGCCAGTCTGGAACTGCTACTCCAAGGAAAGCTGCCTAACAAAGGGTTGATAAAACAAGAAGATATCCCCCTTATTGACTTTATCAACAACCGCTTTGGTCATGTGTATGAAAGCGGCAGGCTAGAGCTGGTAGAACCCATTTACCTTGCAGGTACGGAGGAATAGTGATGCAAATTGAAGCCATATTCAAAGCACTCAAGCTACCCGATCCTCAATGTAAAACGGGCACACTTGTCAGCTATTCCCCGATAGACGGGGAGCCACTGGCAAGACTGGAAGTAAGCTCAGAAAAACACAGTCTTGCGGCCATCGACTATGCTTCGAAGGCCTTTGGGAAATGGAAAAGCATACCCGCTCCGCAACGCGGTGAGTTGGTACGGCGCTTTGCGCAGTCGCTCAGAGAACATAAAGCGATGCTGGGCAAGCTAATCAGCCTTGAGTGCGGCAAGATACGCAGTGAAGGGGAAGGCGAAGTTCAGGAAATGATCGATATTTGCGATTTTGCTGTCGGCCTTTCCCGACAGCTTTATGGCTTAACTATTGCGTCGGAACGCCCCAGCCATGCCTTGCGCGAACTATGGCAACCGCTGGGCCCTGTTGCGATCATCACTGCGTTTAATTTCCCGATGGCGGTATGGGCCTGGAATGCCTCGCTGGCACTGGTTTGCGGTAATAGCATTATCTGGAAACCCTCTGAAAAAACGCCACTATGCGCGATCGCCTGCCAAGGAATTTTGCAAAGCAGCATAGATCAGTTTGACTCCGCTCCCCCAAAGTTAAGTCAAGTACTGATTGGCGAGCAGGAAACCGGTGGGCTGCTGGTAAACAGCGAGGCCATTCCACTGGTAAGTGCCACCGGAAGCTGCAGTATGGGCCGCAAAGTAGGCCAGCAGGTAGCAAAGCGCTTTGGTCGAAGTCTGCTTGAACTGGGAGGGAACAATGCAGTTATCGTATCCAACAAGGCCGATCTGGACATGGCCGTCAGGGCGATTGTATTCGGCGCAGCGGGAACAGCGGGCCAACGCTGTACCACAACCCGGAGGGTGTTTGCTCATAGCGATATTTTTGCCGAACTCAAAGACCGGCTGCTAACTACCTTCCCCAAGCTAAATGTGGGTAATCCCTTATCAGCTGACACATTGCTAGGGCCCCTCATTGACCAAAACGCTTATGTTGCTATGCAACAACAACTAACTGTATTGCGCACGCAAGGCTGCATTGTTCATGGAGGTGAACGCCGATTAGCCGAGGCTTTCCCCAAGGCCTATTATGTGCAACCTGCGCTGGTCGAAGCCAACGG
Source organism: Oleiphilaceae bacterium (assembly GCA_041624095.1). Lineage (GTDB taxonomy): Bacteria > Pseudomonadota > Gammaproteobacteria > Pseudomonadales > Oleiphilaceae > PZPK01. The sequence goes on along the minus strand of JBFJVR010000002.1, from coordinate 12,391 downwards.
CGTCATCGATAACAGTTTTGTAGAGACCTTCGCACCGATTTTATACTTGTTTGAATATACCGAGCTGAAGGAAGCAATTTCACGCCAGAATGCAGTTCCGCAAGGACTTTCGTCTGCTATATTCACACTTGATATACGAGAAGCAGAGTACTTTCTCTCGGCAGAGGGGAGTGATTGCGGTATTGCCAACGTAAATGTAGGTACCAGTGGGGCTGAGATTGGTGGCGCTTTTGGCGGAGAAAAAGATACCGGCGGCGGGCGAGAGTCGGGGTCAGATGCTTGGAAGAATTATATGCGACGCATGACGGCAACGATCAACTACTCCGACGCGCTGCCCTTGGCGCAAGGCGTAAGCTTCGACTTCAATTAGGGGGTGGTATGAGCCAGACTTCCATCAAACAAGTACTTGAGGAACTTCTCGGCGTTCGCACTTGCGAACGGCTTTTTCTCAGCCTATATATACATCCGGATCTCATCTGCTCTTCGTCAAACTTGAGCCGCGCTCAGCTTGCGCAGGCCTTAAACATGATCTTATTTGACGACCTGTGCAGGCGTGTGCCCGAAGCTAAGCAGTATGTTAAGGAACAGCTCGCTTCGGGGCGTAAAATTGTCTTTGATCATGGCGCTCTGCGCACCGTATCGTGCACCATGCCTGCACTGCCTTCAGGGCAACTTGCCTTTAAACGCTTACTCGAACCGCTCGGCTTCAAACTCGCTGCTACCTACCCCTTAGATACGCTGAGTATGTGTGGCTTCGTTTACACTCACGAAGATTATCCGGCGGACATTGCTCAATACTTCGTTAGCGAACTTTACCCTGAACGCTTTAGTGAGCGCTTTAACCAAGAGGTCACAAAGCTATGTGCCAGTTCGCGCGACCCGCTTTCTCGACAAAGTCAGGACTTACTTCAGTTGCTTAGGGAAAAGAGCTATTTACATCATGAGCAGGCCATCGACTTGCTTCGAGAAATACCGCGATGCTTCGACAGGCAACACCAACTGCCCAGTATCGAACAGTACAGCTTATTCAAGCAAGAGAGCGCAGAAATGGCATGGATTTCTACTGAAGGCTCAGCGTTTAATCATGCAACCGATAGGGTAGAAAACCTCGATGCCACGGTGGAAGAACAGCTCCGGCTACAACGTACATTGAAGGATAAAATTGAGGTTGGTCAACATGCTAGCATTCGACAGACAGCGTATCGAGCGAGTCAGGTCGAACGTGAATTCTCGTCACCCGAGGGCATCGTCAAGTTACGTGTACCGGGTTCTTTTTTCGAGTTTATCGAGCGTGGTGTACTCACTGACACCAATAACGGCAAGCCGCAAATTGACCTTCGCTTCGATAGCCGTAACGCACAAGGTATATTCACGATGACCCGTGATCACTCTCCGTCACACAAAGTAAATGAGTAATTACTCTGTCGAAGGCAGCTTACAGCGTAAAAAGTGTGGTTCAAACACCGAGCCGAGCAACAGGGTATCTCCCTCCATTGCAGCCACACTTGAGCCTGACAAAGCCTTCCCTTCTTCCAGATAGAGTGTTTCAGCACGCATCTTTTCACCACGCACATCAATTCGAATAACTTCCGAGGGCGACAGATGCTCGGCGTCGTACATATGTGCCATAAAGGAGAATATTTTCGGGTGCGCCGCTGTCAACAAACGCCCGTGTTCGTCCCACTCAAGGTTATCGAGCCCGGAATCAATGGGCAGAGCATGCTGCAACTCCCAGTCCAATGCGCTGTCACCACGTTTATAACGCAGCAGCTGCCGCCCGGTAGTTTCGGAAAGATAAAGCAAACCGCGATCTTCTGAGAGCGTAATACCATTTGGGTAACGCAAATCACGAATAACCAGATGCCCTTGCTCACCATCAAAATAACTGACTGAGGCTCGTGCCAAGCCCAGATAATCTTCTAGCTTTTCCATCAGACTGTGTCTTGGTGAGCCATGGTCGTTGGTCACCAAGAATTGATCTTCGGCGTACACGCTAATGTCATTGGGAGAAATCAACTCGGGGTAGGTTATACGGCGCTTTAATTTCAATACCCCCGGCTTGGGAATCGTAAATATAACGATTTCGTGTTCGGTCGCAGAGAGGTGATTTACCACATACAACTCCTGCATCCCTTCGTGCTGATACAGGTCGATGCCGTGGGGATGAAATGGTCCCTCGAAGTCTGGGGTGATCAGCTCTGCCTGACTTGACGCGTTACTTAAATCGAGCACCCAGATTCCGCCGTTAGATGCCTCTTGCTGGTCACCATGCACCAAATACCCGCGCCGATCATCTGCACCAATATAAGCCAGGCGGTTAAGCCGGTCTATGGTGATATCTTCGGCTCCTACCGGGCCGGTAAGGGTTTCACATTGCTTCGCAGGCAGATAAGTCAACTCTCTATATACCCCCGCATCGCGGATAATGCGATAGCCTTGTACCAGAACCAGAGCCAGGAGCACCAAGGTAAACAGTCGCTTAATATTCATCATTTCTCCGGTAAGCCCAGTTCTGAACACAAACCCGCGCAGCTCAGGGGAGCTGATTCACGCTTCTATTGTTGTTAGCAGCAGATTATATTGCTTTGCTTTCTCGACGTTACGCCGAACGTTGAATTCCTGAATCAACAGTAAACACGCATCTTTAATGATACTTGTTTGGCCTGCAAGCTCGAGAAACAAAAAACACTGTTCCGCTTTATTCATGTCGTCATGAGAAATAAACACCGTCAGCATCTTGTGGTAGTCTTCGGGGGCAAGCTTTTCTTTCGCCAGAGCCTTCGATGCTGCATTTTTCTGTATGTCAGTAAAGATGGGTTTTATCAGCTCATAGTCATCATACTTAACCCCGAAATTGATCAACTCCTTGGCGCAAGCCCAATACAAAGGTGCTTCTGGAGAAAGCTTTTCAAGGTTGTAGAGTTGCTTCAAGACATGTGGCTCGTGCGGATAATCCTGCAACATCGTTTTCAGCTTTTTTCTTGCCGCGTTGAAGTCCAAGCGAGAAATTGACGACATTGCTTGACTCAACTCGGTTCGAAATTGTAGTAGCTGGGCATCCGAGTCGCGCTCATCTGAAGCCGCTTGTTCTTCCATAACCTTGCCTAAGCATCGTGTTAGCGCCGCAGCAATTAACGCAATGCCAAGCCCTACCGTACATGCCTTCAAAGGAAGTAGTTCGAACCACCAAGTCGCCCATAACTTCAAACCAAAGACGATGGCCAGCGTCAGTAACAACACACCGAGCTGCCTGATACTGGTATTGCGGGCCTGCTTGCTTTTAATCGTCCCCCATAATCCCGCCCAGGCCTGACCAAACAGCGCGGCTATCGATAAATCGAAGCCGAGCAAAACGGGGCTCTCGATTCCCGCCACGAACGCATAGCAAAGCCCCCCTAAAAGACCTCCCGCAAATACACCCTGAAGCAAACGGGCACGACCAAACACGGATTCGATATACGGCCCCAAGACCAGCAATAAAACGACGTTAAGCCATAAACTAATAGGCCGATAATCGATGAACAGATACGTAATAAGATCCGCAGGCTCTAGCGATGAAGGAATCAGGCCAAAACGCTGCGAACTAAGGGAGTCGTAGGTTTTCATCACGTCTCGCCGTTCAGACAACCATGCCTTATATCGTGCATCTGCCATAAACACGCGGCCATCCCGTTCCAGATAACGATAAAAGGCTCTGTCACTCAGGATCAGGCTGGCGATTTTTGCATGTTGCTGAGCCGCTTCTAGGCGTTTTAGCCTGTGCAATTTTTCAGGGGAATCTATCTCGAAGAGGTTTAGCTGACGTTGCTGGTAATTTTTATACTGCTGTAGCTCGAACTGATACAAGTTAGACGCTAGATAGTGCGTCAGTACTTTATCTCTCAGTGGCGCATCAAAATGCTTACAGGTTTGCGCCAAACCAACCAAAACCAGCGCCAAGGCGATGCTTAATAAGGAATGGGCAAGGACGTTCTTAGTTATTTTTCTTTGCATTTCTGGAACCAAAGGGCGATAAACTGTTCATGCTGGCTTTGCTACAGGGGAGCCCTTGCGCCCCCGACATAAGCACTTATACCAGATTACGCCACAATAAATAAGTTCTCCCTCATCTGCGCTCTCCCGCCCCGAAAGCCTAAGCCTTCCAAAATGGTTTTTCGGCTTCAATAATAGCGTCACAACGGCTAATACCCATGTCCGACAATTGAGCCTGACTCAGCGTCATTAGCTGCCGGCGTTGAATACTACGTTGCCGATAAATCTTTACTACCCGTAGCGCATGCAAGAGACTTTGTGCGGGTTTCCAATTCCGCCCAGGCGAGGTTATTTCGCTCAGGAATTGCTCTAGGTTGATCAGTCTGAATGTCATGTTTAAGTGCCTCAATCGCTCATCTAGTTAACCCGCCGGTTGGCCCGGCAAAGTGACGTACACTATAAAAAACAAGCTTGAAACATAACAGATTCAGTTTTTCTTATTTCGACCAGTACAGATACTGGATAAATTAACTGTACCGAAGTATTCTTTAGCATCTGTACTGCTTCGTTTATTTTCTTATTGGTTCTGTTATGGATACAGCACTCTACAAACAAATTGCCGACGATTTGGCCCAGCAAATCAGACAAGGCACTTATCAGAACAATGAAAAACTGCCATCAATCAGGAAGATGGCAAAGACACGACAAGTAAGTATTTCAACCGTGGTGATGAGCTATGGCTTGCTCGAAGACTGGAGCCTGATCGAAGGCCGGGCAAAGTCGGGATACTACGTAAAAGCTAGCACCACCAAACCCTTTCCCCCGCCGCGAATGAAAGTCAGCACACAATCTCCCGAACCCGTCAGTACATCGCAACTAGTAATGAGTGTGATGCGAGATGCCAGCGATCCGCGCTATATTAGTTTGGGGGCAGCAATCCCTGCTGGGGACTTCCCGATCATCCACCAACTACGTAAAGTATTCGCGCAAATGGTTCGCAGCCAAACCTTTTTAGGCGTTGGCTATGACTCGACAAAAGGCAATGAGGCCTTGCGCCGTCAGTTAGCCCGGCGCGCTGTAGACGCGGGGATGCACGTTGACCCAGACGAAATCATTATTACCGCAGGGTGTCAGGGGGCAATAGGCTTGTGCCTGCGCGCACTGTGCAAACCGGGTGATGTTGTTGCCGTAGAAAGCCCTTGCTATTACGGCCTTTTGCAACTTATCGAATCACTCGGCCTTAAGGCAATCGAGATTCCTTCCGACCCGATAAAGGGCATGAGTATAGAGGCTTTAAAACTGGCGCTGGAACAATGGCAGGTTAGTATCGTGCTCGCCGTCCCCAGCTTCAGCAATCCCATCGGGGCCCTGGTGCCAGACGAGCAAAAAAAGCAACTCATCGACCTGCTTAACCAGTACGACATCCCGATGATAGAGGATGACATTTATGGCGATCTGGGCTATTCCGAGCGCCGCCCAAGAGCTGTTAAGGCTTTCGATACAGAAGGGCGAGTGTTGTTATGTTCCTCTATATCAAAAGTCCTCGAACCTCAACTAGGGCTAGGATGGGTGATGCCCGGCCGCTACCTTGAACGCATTGAATATGAACGCTTCTTGAGCAGCTCCAGCCACTTCCGACTCCCGCAATTAGCCGTTGCCGAAATCCTGTCTCGCGGAAGCTTCGACCGACACTTACGGCTGGCTCGTGAAAGCTACCGCCAACGCAGGGATCGCCTCCTAGACCTTATTGCTCGGCACTTTCCGGAAAATACCCGTTTATCGCCGCCCCAAGGAGGCTTTGTCGCATGGATTCAACTCGACAACCAGATCGACGCGACGCGCCTTTACACCGAAGCTCGTGCACAAGGCATACTCATCGCACCAGGCGAAATATTCTCGTCCAACCCGAGAAAGTACCGGCACTCTATTCGTTTAAGCTTTGCTAATGAGTGGTCTCGCGAACGAGAACAGGCAATCGCAACGCTAGGTATCCTAGCGCACGACCAACTATAAGCCTTAACCCGCCTACTTACGTTTCTTGGGCGTCCAGGCCCAAGTCATTTCCATTAGAATGGGCTCCTTGCCATCACCGTCAGTAACAGTCACCGGGACGATGGTCTCGCCCTTTTCAAGCGTTTGCATATCCTTAATTTGGCTTGAACTCAGCTTAGCAACCGCCTTCATATCGCCTTTGGCACGCTTGACGTAATCGGCCTTAATCGTCTTGATGACGGGTACGGAAGAATCGGGGATATTCATTCCGACCAAATAGCCCGTCGCCGACTCGGCAATCAGGATGCTGGCAACTGCGTGAACCGAGCCAATATGGTTCTGTACCGCCTTTTTGTTCTTGAGACTAATCGTCGCCCTGCTCGTGGTAAGTTCTTCAATGGTGATCCCCGTTGTACCGGTAAATTTAACCATTTTGCCAAAAAATGTACTTAAGGCTTTGGCACGAAGAAACTCCGGCAACGCGTTAATTTTACTGACAATTTTATTTAACTGGTTTTTTTTCGCCATGGGAGCCTCGTAACGAACAGCGGTGGGCAGGACACATCAAACGGAAACCTTTCCATTTGACTCAAATTTGACCGCGGCATTATACACAGAAATGAGACAGAGGTTTTATATTTACGGGTACCGTAATGGCATCAGGCGAGCTATAATTCCGCCAAATTTGAGCCAAGACCGTAAAGGAAAGATCATGAGCGATATTAAACAAAAGTTCGAAGCAACAGTCGACTACGTACAAAACGGTGAAGGTGACTTTCAGCCCTCAAACGAGCTGAAGCTAAAAATGTACTCGCTTTTCAAACAAGCCACCGAAGGCGATGTCAGCGGGAAGAAACCCGGCATGATGGACTTCGTCGCCCGCGCAAAATATACCGCATGGGAAGAGTTGAAAGGGATATCCAAAGAAGATGCCATGCAGCGCTATATCGATGCGGTTGAAGAACTAAAAGCCTGATACAAAATAAAAACGGGTGTGCCGGTTACGCGCTCAGCAGCAATACTAGTGCCGGACAATAATGATAATGAAGCAAGGACATCCTATGAATTCTGCTCTAGCCTTAGACGAAAGTCAGCCGGGTTTGGCTTTCGAGCTAGCCCAAGCGGCTCGCTCACAACAGCTAAACTCACGAACCAGCCAAACCTATCAGCATTGGATTACGCAATACTTGGCCTATTTTGATCTGAAAAATCCACGATCATTGGGCGAGAAAAACGTCAGGGAATTTTTGAAGTATTTAATGAAAAGCATGTCCTTGTCACGAGCAAGACTAAATCAGGCCCGCGAAGCCTTGGTCTTTCTTTACGAAAAGGTGCTGAACAAACCTTTAAAACTGGCTGAATTGGAAAGCTGCTAGCCCGCCAGATGCTCCCCTAATAGCGGGCTAGCGCCTGAAGCATGCCGCTCAAAAAAGGCGCTAAAAACCATACTCGCTTGAAAAAGCATAACTTTATTGCCAGACTCTAAGATTGTACTTTTATCGGTTGAGAACCTTCGCGTAGATGACTAAACGAAACAACACCCTTGGACAAGTCGTCTTTACGTTTCTTAGCTTGTTTTTCCTTGTCGATGCCTTTGCGGGAAATTCAGACCTCGAACAAACGCGAACCGAAGTAAAGACCCTGCAGTTCGGGATTAGTATGTCTATCCCGCCATGGGTAATCAAAGACAACAACACGGGTATCGAGCTGGACATTATCAAGCTCGCGCTCGACCAGGAACGCTACCAGATCAAACCTAATTACGTGCCCTTTGCCCTTGCTTTCAAACTGTTCGAGGCCGGCAACCTTGATGGCGTAATGAATGCTAAAGAAGGCGTTAGTTCGAAAGGCTATTTGTCAGACCCCGTCGTTACCTTTCAGAATGTTGCAATTAGTCTTGCCAGCAAAAACTTCCCTGAAGACATTAACATGAGTTTCTTAGGTGACAAGTTTGTCGCGGCCTTTCAAAAAGCCAGTCAGCTCCTCGGCCCCGAATTCGCGATGATGGCAGCTGAAAATCCGGGCTACCAGGAGCTGGCAAAACAAAGCCTGCAAATCAATCTGCTGTTCATACGAAACACAGATTTCATCGTCATGGACAAGAGTATATTCGGCTATTACTGGAACGAAGCCATTGCAAACCAGAAGGCCTCTATGATTAATTACAATTACAACAAAGCCATCCGCTTCCACTATCTTTTCCCCCCAACCGACTACCCCTTTTTGTTTGCAGACGAGCAGGTTCGCGACGACTTTAACCGCGGTCTAAGGCGCATTCGCGCGAATGGCGAGTATCAGAAAATTCTGGACAAGTATGACCATTTGACAAAGCTGTACGAAAGGCAGATGTCAGGCTCAGACTACTAACCCTGACCAGACTCAATATACACCCCTTCGGGCGAGAGCTTGAGATAGAAACAACTACGCCGATGAGTGTGGCAAGCGGCACCTAACTGATTGATCTCAGCCAGCAATACGTCGCCATCACAATCGGTTCGTAAGGACACTAAAGACTGACGATGGCCCGATGATTCACCTTTGCGCCACAAGCAGCTTCGCGAACGCGACCAATAGCACATGCGACCGGTTGAAAGGGTTTCATTTAAAGCCTCTCGATTCATCCACGCAAACATCAGCACATCTTTCGATTCCGCATCTTGGGCGATAACCGGGAGAAGCCCATCGTCATTAAAGGTGAGTTGATCCAACACCTCGTCCAAGCTGTAGCGGCTACCTTCGGCATCACTTTCGATGGATTTAAACCATTCTTTCATTGCACCACTCTCATTACGTTTTGTTGCCTCTTGACATGGCTGCCACCAATCATGCGCTCAGGTGTTTCGGCTTGGACAGACGAGAAACAATCCCCCCGTTCATACCAAACACCAAAGAAAAACTATAGGCTGCACCCAGAACTAGAATAATCGCCGGGCTAGTTGGCCAACCCGCGTGGAAAGACACCAGCAAACCGAAATAACACGCCAACACCGCCACGATACACGAAACAGCGATCAATGCATCGAGGCCTTTTACCCAGTAACGACTCAGCGCTGGTGGCAGAATCATCATCCCTACAGACATGAGTGTACCCAGGGCATTAAAACCACCCACAAGGTTCAGTACCACCAGAACCAGAAAACACAAATGTGCAATCGTACTCAATCGACTAACCGACTGCAGGAACTGGCTGTCCATGCACTCAACGACAAGAGGCCGAAACAAAAAAGCGAGGGTAATCAGAGTAATAGTGCAGATACCAGCCAGCAAATACAATGCGGCATCGTTCAGCGCCAAAGCTGAGCCAAACAGCACGTGCAGCAAGTCGACCTGACTTCCACTGGCGGAAATAATCATCACCCCTGCCGCCAATGAAATAAGATAGAACGCTGCCATGCTTGAATCCTCAGCGGTTTGCGTAAAACGCGACACCAAACCCGATAGCATTGCCACCAGACAGCCAGCGACAATGCCCCCTAGCGTCATCGCTTCAATTGATAGACCCGCGACAAGATAGCCCACAGCGGCACCCGGTAGAATTGCATGAGCCATTGCATCTCCGGTCAGGCTCATACGCCGCAGCATTAAAAACACACCAACCGGAGCGGCACTTACCGACACCGCAATACACCCTATTAAAGCCCGCTGCATAAACGCAAATTCGTAAAAGGGTGCAATCAACAATTCAAACATGTATTAACCTAATCATGAGCGCAGAACGCCGCATGTTCATCAAATGCTTCGTTTAGTTGGCGCGCACGAAGCAGGTTTTCAGCAGTCAGAACATCCGCTGTCGGCCCATAACATATTGGCTGGCGCGAAAGCAGCAGGCACGTGGGGAAATACTGACGAACCTGATCGTAATCATGTAACACCGCGATAATCGTTTTACCTGCACGATGCCACGCCTGGATCAGATGAATTAAGTCGTGAGTGGTGCGACTATCGATGCCGGTAAATGGTTCATCAAGTAGAATCAGCTCCGCTTGCTGGACCAACAAACGCGCAAATAGCACCCGCTGCATTTGCCCCCCCGACAAAGAACCGATTAAACGCTGTTCAAAGCCTTGTAAACCGAGCTGCTTCAGTGCCGACTGCACTTGCCTTTTATGCTGGCTTCGCAGACGCCCAAAGGCGCCTATTTGCCCCCAGACTCCCAATGCGACCATTTCTTGCACAGTGATCGGAAAGCTACGATCAACCTGGTTCTGCTGCGGCAAATACGCAATGGCTGCGCGTTCAATCCCGTTCAGCGATATGCTGCCATCCAAAGGGGACAACTGCCCCATAATGCCTTTTAATAGCGTTGACTTTCCTGCGCCATTGGGCCCGACAAGCGCCAGCAAACTGCCCTTTGGTACATTTAACGACAAATGATGAACAGCGGGATGCAGCTCATAACCGAGGGTGACATTATCAAAATCAAGCATGATCAGACCTAAGTGGCAACCCATACGACGGAGCACCATACGCAGCCTGAAACCAGCAGTGCCAGCAACAAGCGTTGAGCAACACCGATTTCGAGTAGTGTGCGTCGAGACATTATTTTTCCTACAGGATACAAAGACGAAAAATGTTATGTTATAACAATGCAGATTGCAATTGATGGCTTACGAAAACATGAGCGAGAAACTAACCCAAAACCGCCAAGCAGTGTTAAACGTTCTAACCCAGGAAACAGCGGCCATGAGCGCTTACGACATTCTCGACAAACTTCACCAGAGCGATAACAAATGGAAGCCGGCGACAGTTTATCGCGCATTGAATTTTCTAATTGAGGCCAACCTAGCCCACAAAATTGAGTCGGAACAAAAATTCATTAGCTGCGGTCACCAGCACCGAGAGCATGACCGGCACTTCCTTATTTGCGAACACTGCGGCTCGGTAGAAGAACGGATGCTGTCGAGCGAAGCAAAACAACTAATGGTTCTTTTAGCAGAACAAAGTCAGTTTCAATTGCGCGACCCGTATCTCGAATTTCGCGGCAACTGCAAATCCTGTGCAGAACACTTGAAGGCCGTGTAACCATTTGAAACGCAAAGTCACAAATTTAGCATAGAGCCCAGTCATGTAAGCCGTTATGTTGATTGGTGAAAAAACTGTTAGCGCTGCAACTTATGCCTTTTGGATATATATAAGTAAGTTAATGGAAGATCTAGTGTTAAACCGCATCTTGACTCCGCTCAACAAAGCATCAACACTAGTTAGTGCAGCCTAAAACAACAACAAACGATGGAGGCAATATGAGTTTATTGCATACGTTCGGCATACTGACCCACCCTGACAAAGAGTGGGAAGCGATCCGGGAAGACCATGAATCAGCGGGAAAACTTTATCTCAGCCATGTACTTTTGCTTGCGCTGATTCCTGCAGCAGCAGCCTATTATGGCACCACCGAAGTTGGCTGGAGAATTGGTGATGGCGAGCTGGTGATGCTGAGTCAAAACAGTGCAGCTCAATTATGTATATTGTTTTATGTCGCCATGCTCAGCGGCATTTATCTGATCGGTAAGTTTATCGATTTCTTTTCCATGACCTATGGCGTGGACGGCTCCGAACACAATGGAGTCGTGCTGGCAGCCTATACGGCAACACCTTTATTTCTTGTCGGAATTATAGCGGTCTACCCGGTACTCTGGGTCAATATGTTAGCCGGTGTCATTGCGGTATGCTGGTCAGTTTATCTGCTTTACGAGGGCCTCCCTATTCTGATGAAGATTCCTGAAGAGCGTGGCTTCATGTTTGCGACATCGATACTTACTGTAGGCTTAGTCATGCTGGTCGGCCTGCTTGCTATAAGCGTGGTAATCTGGAGCGTTGGAATTGGTCCGGTTTACGTCAGTTGACCACATCACCATATCAACACTTACTACCCGATAAACAAGCCCGCTAATCGCGGGCTTGCTTTTTTTCGCTCGCAATCATCTGCTTTAAAGACTGCAACTCGTCGTAAACATCTTGCAAACTGGCTTCGTGATTTTCCCGCGCCGCTTCTGCCCGCAAGGCCATGTTTTCCTGCTCTAGTACGCCGACAACAATGCCGATCACCATATTTAGAAAGGCAAAGGCCGTAAAGAAGATAAACGTAATAAAATAGAACCAGCTGAAAGCATAATGCTCCATTGTTTCATACATCACATCCGTCCAATCCTCGAAGGTCATTACCCTGAACAGGGTCAACATCGAAATTGCAATATCACCCCACAGTTCACTATTGATCGTAGCAAAGAAAGTTGTTCCGATAGCGGCGTAAATGTAGAAGATAATAAACATCAATAACACCACATAGCCCAACTGCGGCATTGCCTTGATCAGAGAATTTAGCAGGGTGCGCAATTCAGGAATGATCGAGACCATCCGTAGCACCCTGAAAATACGAATCAGGCGGCCAACCAATGCCAAATCTGTATTATCTATCGGCACCAGGCTC
>JBFJVR010000001.1:0-30923 GCA_041624095.1 Oleiphilaceae bacterium | reverse complement strand
GGTATCGCGTTTCGGGGGGGAGGCATAGCGAGGGGGCGGAGGGGTCGAAAAATAACCGGGCATTTATAGAGGGTTGCGTAAAAAACGAGCTCTCCGTCCCCATTGAGCCAATCTAGTTTATTTGCCGAGAAACTTCTTTACCGAGGCACTGACTTCATCGCTAAGCGTCTCGAAACGCTCGCTCAGGCTTTCCCATTTATCCTCGGTAGCGTTAGCTATTTCATTGAGTTGGGATTTAGCTGAGGCCAGTTTCGCTTCCAGCTTTTCTATAAGATTGTATGTATCGATTTTTTTATCGGCTACCTCGCCTTTTACTTGTGCTTTGAGGCGGCTGAGCTTGGCTGATTGCTCTTCGACTTTTGCTTGGGCTTTTTCTACATATGCATCTTTCTTACTCATTTTAATTACCCCTGTTGCTTAGAAAAAGAGCGATGCGTATCGCTCAGTTTACCGCATACGATCAAAATTGTTTATTGGAATTGAAAGTAGGTGTTAGCTAATAATCAAGTATCACACCAACTCTATAGGTAAGCTTACATAACGGGCGTTTTGAAACCTTTAGGCTTAATTGCTAATACTGAGCACTGTACCTGTTCCAAAATCGATTCGGCCGTATTCCCGATAATCAAACCAGGGATCTTTATACGGCCAACTGTTCCCATGACAATTAAGTCTATGTCATGTTTTTCTGCCATCAATGGAATCTCCTTATAGGGTTTCCCTTTTACCAAATGTAATTGAGGATGCAGGTACTGGACGGTTTCTTTACCTAGAATTTCGTTCATTTCTTTAACGAGTAGGTCCAAATTATCGACACAGTCGCGACGCACTCTATCTACATACTTATTAACTTCGTCTTCAGGTAAGCTAGAAAAAGCACCGTAGCGATAGAAGTCTTCAGCGTAAGCATCCCACGCGCTGCCAATATGCAGTGTGGTTAATTCTGGCATGCATAATGTTGCGCTGTACTCAAGTACCTGTTTATTGAGTTGGTCTTGGACTCGTTCCTCATCCGGTTCACTGAAATCATCGTTTACATCGACTGTGGCGAGAATATTTTGAAATCTGTCGTTTTGCCCTGGCTTCAACATTAACACTGGGCATGGGCATTTGCGAAGCAAGTGCATGTCTTCACTCGCAAACATACGGCTTAGCCAGTCAGATTCTTCAGCGCACTTAATGACCAGATCGTGCTTGTTATGAACGACGCTTTGAATAATTTTTATGAATGCTATCCCTGTATAGATCTCGACGCGTGCTTTCAATGTCGGCGCGACGCTTGAGATCCAGCCCGCAATTTCATTTTTCTTATTATTTATTAGCTCGTCTAAGCCTTTACCGTACGCCTTTGTATCGCCAAAGGCTGTGCGCCAGGATATAGCCGGTTCGACAACGGACGCAACTGTTAGCTTTGCTTGATGATCGTTGGCAATCATCACCGATTGGGCAATAGCTGTGTGAGAACACTTTTGTGAATCAACCACACATAAAATGCTATTAAATCGCTTCATAATCTTCCCTCCGCTCGAACCCACACGTTTGCGTTATTCTATGAGTATTATCAAATAATAAATCTTGCTTAGCTATTTAAAGGCCGTTTATTTTAGCTTTAGCTTGTAGCATTGCTATCGAGTTAGAAGGGACTTCCTTATTGGCGAAATTACCCGAATGTTACAGCGCTTGCTTTGCTCGTGTTAACTTCGGCCACATACAATAAATGTGTTTAGTCGTCCTGTTTACTGCGAACGGAAAACCCCTTATTAAGTACCCTAACCTCTCGTTGTGGGAAGGGTATCTCGAAGCCATGTTCTTGAAGTGCTTCAAGAATCATCAACAGCAAATCGCCACCTACGCGGTTTTTACCGTCGTCTATCCCTTCCATCCAGAACTCAACGAACATATTGATGCCTGAGTCACCAAAGCTGTCTATCTCACAGTCAGGGCGTTCTTCAAAGGGAATGTCTTCACCGCTGAAGACTTGTGGATGGCTCGCCACGACTTCTTTAATAATGGTGACGAGTTTTCTGACATCGCTGCTGTAGGCGACCGAGAAATCGACGCGATAACGCTGGCTTTTATCTTTATGCGTCCAGTTGGTAAAGGTCTCGACAATAAACTTTTCGTTGGGTACGACGATATCTTTACCATCGAAAGTTTCTAGCGTAGTGGAACGCATGTTCAGCTCACGCACAACGCCAGTCCGGCCATCGTCCAGCTCGACGTAGTCACCAATCGATAACGAGCGGTCGAGCAGAATTATGACGCCAGAAATAAAATTAGAGGCAATAGCCTGTAAGCCAAACCCCAGGCCAACACCCAATGCGCCCCCAAACACCGCCAAGGCGGTCAGGTTGATACCCATAATCTGGAGCAGCAAGAGGAAAATAATAAAGAATATCGCTACCTCGAGTAGCTTTGCAGCAACCTCTCGCGTACGTAAATCGAGGCTTTGTTGGTGGGAGATATAATCGCGGCCTGTTTTACTACTGATTCGGCCGAACCAGAACAGTAAGGACCCAAATATAGTGACTCGCGCAATACCGTAGAGTGATACCGAAATATCTCCGACGTTAATCGAGATGGATTCCAGTAACGCAATTAAACTACCCAACCAACCTATCAGGTGCAAAAACAGTATGGGCATGCCTAACCATTTAAATGCACGTGATACAACTCTGTTATGAACGAAATCTTCGACGATGGAATAAAATAGCAGTAATAAGGCGATCGTTAGCGCAGTTTTCACAAGCCAGCCATGGTTTATCGCCGCTTGGCTTATCTCTACTGAAATTCTCAGCATCAATATCGCTAACAGGGGGAAGATCAGTCGGCCGAGCTTGCTTACAAATTTTCGGAAGGGGTGAACCGCAGCGCCTCTATAGTTAGCATCCAGCAACGGTGCGAACTTTCGAATACGGTTGGCCAAGCCAAAGGCAAGGGCATAAACCCCTAAAACGATCCCTATTTGCGTATAGGTCTCAGGCAAGGACATAGCCTCAGTTGTTACACGTAAGCTGTCTTCAAAGATCTGGTTAAGCTTGTCCAATAGCATAGTAGGCAACCTTGCATGCCAGCTGATAGGCCGTTGAAGTAAGGGTATAAGTCAGAATACAGCCATAACAAACCCCGAGTATAGAGGCAGAAGGTAAAATAATCTGCCTTAATAGGACCGATAATCGAACCTTTACCAGCCACCTGGGTGGGGACGGAGGCGAGCTAGGTCGCACTCGGGTATCGGCTAAACCCGCGGTCTATGTGGGCTCAGGTCATAAGAATCGCGAATTGGTCAATTTCTGATCCCTCCGTCCCCAACTATTCCCAACTATTCGAGGGATTGGAGGGCGTTGAGTTTGAAGCCATAAAGTCTGATATCGTTCTCGGTCTTGATCAGCGATAGTGTGAGATTAGCTGTTCCGGTGTCGGTTTTGGTTGCGAGCACCTTGTAGCCCAATTGGTAATATTCTTCGTTACCCTTCTCACCGAGCTTTATCGAATTGACCAGCGCGCCATCCTGAATATCACCAAATAACTGGTAAAGCCTAGTAAGCTGGGTTTCGAGTTGTTGTTTAGTGATTTTGTCCTTTGCCTGGGCGTGGAACAGCTCGTACAGTGAGGCATGATCCTGCTGGTTATAAAGTTTAATTGCTTTACGGCCCCACTCCTTAGCTACAGCGGGCTCGAATTGTGTCTGCTTTTCGTCTGCTAGGTCATGGCTTTGCTGCTTGAGGACCTTCGTCGTTAACGTGATATTCACAAGCAACAATACAATCACCAGACCCAGCAAACTGTTGGTCAATTTACTCGTCATTGCTTACTACTTCGGCGCAACTTGCGTTACGGCTTGCGGCTGTGTTTGTGCTGAGCAGCGTAAGCCTGCGGGTATCTTGTTACCGGGGTTTGCCATGACCAACTGTACGCGAAAGGTGCCGCTAGCGGGGTCGATTAAAGGGTCGACGATATCCACTTTGGCGGGGCTTGCTGCGATCATCTCGGCTTCAGGTTTGATCAGTAGTTCTTGCCCTTTGGTGATTTTCCCGAAGTAACTGGCGGGCAACAGCAGGTCGATATGCAATGGGTCTAGATTCGCCAGTTGCACTACCGGTTCAACGTTTACATACTCTCCTTTGGTGTTCAAACGATTCACCACGACACCCTTAATTGGGCTTTTGACGGTACGCAGGGCGAGTTCTTCCTGCTTCAAGCGTAGTTCGGTTTTTGCGAGTAATAATTCGGTTTCTATCTCGTCGCGTTCGTGCATGGTGAGAATGTCATCTTTGTATAATTCCTGATTCCGTTTCGCTTTGCGTTCGGCGAAATCAGCTTTTGCTTTTACCAGATCAACTTGCTCTTGCTCTACCCCTGCTTTCAATTTAAATAACACATCGCCTTTTTTTACCAGGTCGCCCCTTTTGATCGCGACCTTGTCCAATACACCCGGTACCGGGGAGCTCACATCCACCTTTTCACTCGGCTCTAGCATGCAACCCAGCGTCGACAATGTCGATTCGCTTGCAGATAGTGGCCCAGCGCTACATAACATGAGTGCGCATACAGCCGTGAGTCTAACCCTGTTTGGTGAGCTTATCATTTTTTATCTCCGGTAAATGCCAGTGTCCGCTGGCGTTGTGTGTCGACTTTAATCAGTTGTTTACGTTGTTTGTAGTGGCTTCGGGCCAGCTTTTTCTGGCAGTGAATTTGTATCGCGTAGCCAACAAAGTGAGGCAGCGCCAAACCAGATGCCTTCAGCATTTTTATAATTTTACGCAGTGCACTGCCCGACATTTTTTTTATAAGTATGTCGTCCAGCGACAGTATCAGGCTAACATAGCCCGGATCTCCCTGCCGTGCGCTCCGCCCAGCAAGTTGTCGGTCTATACGTGCTGAATCTTGAAGCTCGGTGATAATAACATGTAAGCCGCCCGCTGCCCTTGTTTCATCACTCAGTTTTATATCAGTGCCTCGCCCCGCCATGCTGGTAGATACAGTAACGACGCCTGAGCCACCGGCCATCGAGACAATATCGGCTTCTTCTTTGTCCTGCCTTGCGTTGAGTATCCGATGTGTTATCGCAGCCTCGGTGAGTACAGTGCTGACTGCTTCGGACGAAGCGACAGAGTTTGTGCCTATTAACACGGCTTGCCCTTTACCCTCGAGTTCGCGGGTGAGTTCCGCAACCCGCGCCCATTTAGCGGCTTCATCTGCATACACTTCGCGATAATGGCGTTTACGGCGGCTCCGTTTCAACAAAGGGATGACATCGCTTCGTAAACGATACACGTCGAGCAACTCCCCTGCGACTTCGCGCCCTGTTCCCGTCATGCCACACAGGTGGTGATATTTGCGAAAGAAGTTCTGGTAACTAATTTCCGCGTTGGTTTCACGCGGTTTTGTCAGTTCTAGTTGCTCTTTTAGTTCGATCATTTGTTGTAAGCCCTGCCCCCAGCTGCGCCCTGGCATCACCCGTCCGGTGTAGGGGTCTACGATCTGTACTGCGCCTTCCTCATCGATAATGTAATCACGATCGAGCACATAGGTATGTAGTGCCGCCAACGCTTGCTTAACAAGTGGCTCTCGATAAAAACTGCTCTGCCATAAGCCGTCCAAATCTGCACAGGCTTCTACCAAGAGCTTGTGACCCGCAGAGCTTAAATGTACGGCCGACGTTTCGTCTTGAGTGAAATGCAGATTCTGTTCAAACTGTTTGGCGATTCGCATGGCTGTTTTTAGTAAGTCTGCCTCGCGCTCGCCGAATTTTTCTTCGCCAGAAATGATGAGCGGTGTGCGCGCTTCATCAATAAACACACTATCTGCTTCATCTACAATCGCAAAATGTAAACCGCGTAATAACAGCTGCTTTGACCAAGTGGCGCTACCGGTCAAGAGCGCTGCCTGCAACCGTCGAGTACCTGTTTTTCCATCTAACACCAAGCGGTCTTTCAGAAAATCAAAGGTCAGTTCCTTGTTACTGCAATAACATATATCGCAGGCGTAGGCCTCGCGACGTTCTGCAAGTTCTTTTTCGTGAGTAACGATGCCGACACTTAGCCCGAGAGCTTCGTAAAGCGGTGTCATTTCTTCTGCGTCACGTTCTGCCAGATAATCGTTGACGGTAACCACATGAACAGGTATCCCACTCAGCGCAGCACTTGCTGCCGCCAAGGTTGCTGCTAGCGTTTTGCCTTCACCTGTTGCCATTTCGGCAATGCTGCCACGCAACAATGAGATTGATGCCAATATCTGCGTATGGTGATGGCGCATTCCCAAGCTGCGACCGCTCGTTTCTCGGATGACTGCAAACGCTTGAACAAGGCTGTGTTTATTAATACCTTCGAGGCGTAGCCTTTTTCTGGTTTGCTCGAGTTCCTGCTTCAAGCTTGCGTCAGAGTATGCTTCTAGCTCGGCGCTGCGGTTAAGAATAGCCCTGACCAAACGCGTGTTGCTTTGGGTGAGCAACGAGCTAATTTTACCAAGGCGCTCCCTGCTGCGAGACAAAAAAACGTCTAGCCGGTTGCTATCTTTCCACTGCCGTTCGTTGCGGATACCGGCAAGGCTAGCTTGTTTACTTGCGAACTCAGACATCGAAATAGGTCAAAAATGTGCGCCGCAACAAGCGATATGTGCGATAAACAAGCGCTTCAGGGGGGTGTTCAAACTTGAGAAAGACCCGTTCGTCCACGCGTACGCGCGGCAGGTGCTCGAATTCCGTTAACACAAGAAAATACGGCAATAAGGTCGTCGGTTCGGCTTCGGCAGGGCTCAGCATAATCGTACCGCCGCCGGCTTCTGTCAGCACCTGGCTTACGACCTGTTTAGTAGTCGAGGGGAAGACCTTCCAGTCTGCGGGTGACCATTGTTGATGAAGGTCCGAGGCTTTATAGGCTACCAGTGTTTCTGTGTGGTCTCGCACCAGTTTGATATCGGCTTCGGGAATCATTCCGCGGACTGTAACGCGTTCGTCTGCCAATATATGGCCGATAAGCTCACCGCGTTTAATGAATTTCCCGCTTAGATCTGTCGGCTTATTGAGCGACCACATTCCATCGGCTTTGGCGTAAATTTCCAGCGATGCGATTCGGGTTTCAGCTTCTTGTATTTCTGATTTCAAACGCGCGAGTTCGTCATCGTATATTTTCAGATTTACCGGGTCGTCCCAACCTCCCTGGCGCTGAGCGACCGCTTCGGCCAGCTGCTGCTGTAACACCAATAGCGCTGTTTTTAATTCGCGGTTATCGCAACTCAATAGCAGCTCACCCTGCTTGACGAATGACCCCGGTGTACTTCGTATGTTGCGAATAAAACAATTCTCGTGAGCAATTACCCGGCGCTCATCGTTGAACTGTACCACCCCCTCAATGCTGGTGGACAGCGGGAAAGGCAGCACGCCGAATAAGAATACGACTAATCCGCTGCACAAAGCCACAACCAAGGTAGGACTGCGCCTCCCGGAGGTGATGTCGGAGTCGCGCCAGGCTTTGAACAGGATTTTAAGATTTGGCCATACGAAGGTTCCAACGACCGACCAAACTGCCAGAATTATCCCCAGAAAAAAGTATTGCTGGGCGACAAACAACACTATGGTGACCATTAAAAACAAGCGATAGATAAAGGCTGCAAAGCCGTAGAAAAACAGCCATAAGGCCTCGCGTTTATCGTAGGCGGGTGACGGTAAACCTTTGACTCCAAACAGGATGCTTTTAGTGAGCCAACCCCAGTATTGGTTAGCACGCTGCGCTAAATTAGGAATTTCCAGAAAGTCCGCGAGAATATAGTAGCCATCGAAACGCAGTAGAGGGTTTCCGTTCACCAGTACCGTTGAAACGCCCGCGATGAAAAGGATGTTATACGCGATTGATTTGGCTAGCCCGGCTTCGGCATTGGCCCAAACTATCATAGCCAAGGCAGCAATAAACAGCTCGACCAGTATTCCGGCCGAACCGACGAGCATGCGCTGTTTTTTATTGGCAAAGGCACTCGATGACGAAGCGTCGACGTAGGGCATGGGAATCAGCACCAGCAGCATTATGCCCAGCTCATGTACTTCTCCGCCGCCCCGTTTAACACAGTAGCCATGCCCTAATTCATGTAACAGTTTGATGATCGGATAGATCAGCCACAGTAGCAGTAAGTTATCGGCGGCGAGTACGCGGTCGGAGACATTATCGCTTAGTTCGTCCCAGTGTTGGCCAGCGAGGATAAGCATATTAACGAACAGGGCAATCCAGATTAATGCGAAGACCGGCGAGAACAGCGGCTTTACGTACTTCTGGCTGGCTTGTAAGAAGCGTTCCGGGTCAAGCAGTGGAATCTGGATAGAAAGTGGCGATTTAAGTTTTCCTAACCAACGTTTGCGGGTCGCTTCTTTTCCGCGCTCAAACAACTCGCTGATATCACCGCTGAGATCCATACGAATAAGATTAGCCTGATACAGATTAGCAAGCAGCTGCAGCATCTCTTCGTGTGTCGGCATGGACTCGCCCAGTCGCTCTGAAGCAAGCTGCCAAAGAGTGTCTACGCTGCGACTACCGTTCATCAGCCCGACCATTAAGTATGATTCAGGCGTAATACGCCTTATTTGCCCCGTTACCTGGTCTTCTAATAAGTACCAGCGCCGGCCGCGGTAACGGTGAGCACTTACCTTAACGTGTCGTCGCAGGTGAGGTTTCAAGTCTGCTATGCGATACCAATCGCGGGAGAACAGTGTCGCGCTCATGGTAAATGCTTTGCCAAAGTCGATGTTGTGTGCATATGCCTAGCCCCAGAACCGCCAGTACTGCAGCTTTAACCAGTCACTCAGGCTGCGGGTCCAGATGCTGATTAGCAAACGCTCATCAACATAAACCTGCGCGACCCCCTCGAGCCCGACTCTGAGTAAATCCGAGGTGCTGTTGATTTCGGCTTCAACCCGGTAAACCGTAGCGCCATCGCGCACTTCTGCCATTGGGTTAATGCGCGTAACTACGAACGGGAATTTCTCGTCGGGTAAGGCGGCGAGCACTAACTGTCCCTGTTGTTCAGACGCAACATCATTGATACGGAACTCATCGACGTAAATGGCTAAGCGAAAACGTTCGCTGGGAGCAAGTTCAAACAATACTTCGCCTTGTCGCACTAGGGACCCAATACGCTGATTGAGATCACCCGATACCACAAGGGCATCGAAGGGAGCGCGCATGATGGCTTGCGATATCTGGTAGTCGAGCAAATCGATTTCTGCTTGGGCGCGTTGTACTTGCGCATGGCTAATCTGAACTTGTGCGCGTTCCTGCTTTGCCAGAGCGTCTTCGTACTGACGCTTAGAGGTGGCCTGTTGGCTGATCCAGCTAATGCGTTGCAGACGCAGTTCGCGCGTATCCAGCTCGGCTAACACGGTACGCTCGGGCGCGCTGTCTCCCGCTCTCACTTCGGCGCGCTGAAGATAGCCATCAAAGGGAACGACGATAGACCGCAGTTCTGCGCCTTCGAGTACGGCATCGGCACCTACCTTATAACTTCCATTGAGAACGCTGAACAAAACCAGCAGTAGAACGGCGCTGAACACGGTGACTTTGCGCGTCAGGTGACCAGGTCCGATTAGCCGGGCGAGTTGTTTCTCGATACTGCGGTAAGCATGGCTATACAAGGGTAAGTCGGACTGGCGTTTTTCTTCGAGGACGGCGCCAACGAAGTTTGCCAAGGCTTCGCCGGTCAGTAGCTCCGCATCGTTAAACGGTCTTTCTGGTGAACGGTCGAACAATATGGCTCCGTAGCACAATTCCTTGTCGACCAGCGGAATACTTAGCAAGGCTCGTTTGCCTTCAGCTTCGGCAAGTTTTTGGTGCGCTACCGTCACTTTGTGCATGTCCTCAGGCTGTGGCCAGACAATTGACTCTTGTTGATCAACTGCCTCCTGGAGCGCCTGATTACTCAATTTGACGAGCTCGTGCTTCTTGCTATGCCCGCTGCTGTCCGACTCTGAGTGAACGGCTACTTCACCATGCTGAACGAAGCCCAGCACGACTCTCTCAGCACCGAGGTGACGCCCCATTAAGTTAACAAAACGCAGTGCTGCATGTTCAAAATCTGGCTCTCCCAACACATCGGCAATACTGTCGACCACTAACTTCTGCCGCTGCGTTTGGGCTGACAATGAGCCTAGTTGTTTGCGTGCCAAACCCAATTCTAGCCAAGCCGAACAGTGCTCGATGACTTTGAGCGCTTGTTCTAACTCGTTTTGGTCTTTGATCATGAATAGCATCGTGATAACAGCACGTAAGGTGCCTTCAACAAATACCGGATAACTACCCAAATGATGTTTGCCATCGTCGAGCGGTGTAAGCAAGGCCTGTTTTTTACGCAGGGTTTCTTCTGTCGCCTGTTGCATTAGCGCATCGTGATTCGTGCTATCGGGCCACACTGCTTTGGGGTGAAATTGACCGCTCAGGTCTTCGTCGCTGACAACCAGCGCGGCCACCGCTGAGGGTATCTGGCGACACATCCAGACTAGCCACTCTGCATGCCAACGCTCACTTTCAACATCCACCAAGCTGTCGGGAAGATCTGGCTCGTCTGGTAGGCGCAGGTTTAATTCACTCATAGGTTTGGGCCCGTTTACACGAGAAAGGCAGATTCATACCAAAAAGAGAGCATGCAGCCCCGATGCGGCTGATACAAAACTGAGTTGGACGAGATAGTACACATATACAAGAGCGAAGCGCTCAGACTAAAGATCGGAGTCCAAACACTTCGCGTATCAAGGCATTAGATTTATTTTTGTTCGATGTCATCCAACGCGCCGAAGCGTTTTTCGTATTCCGATACAACGCCGTTTAACAACACTGACAGCCGTTTGGCGGCAAATGGGCTAACGATAATGCGATCGGTCAACTCGATGCCAACCTCCTGCTGCCCTGCGCGCCACGCTTGATTTGTACCAAATAACAAGGTCACCTCTTCACGGGTACTCGATACATTGCACACATTGGCATACACGCTGCGCATTTTGCTGTCGTCCCAGCGTATAGTTGGGCCTGAGGTCTTCTTCTTGTTTACTGCATCATCTGACATTACTAATCCTCTAAATTTAAGTGGTATTAAGCTTACATTTTTAACTAGTGCTTGGTCGCGCTATCGTTTTTCGTCCAGGCCACAAACTTCTGGCTTGCCTGAGCCCGCCGCAGGCTATCGAGGTCGCCCTGAATTTTTGATTCCTCATCGCTAAAACGTGAGACCTTCCAGCCACGTTTATCGGCGACCCGAGCGGCAAGTAACAGACTTGCCGCGAGCCCGGAGTCTAGCTGGCGATTTGGTTCGTCGCTAGTCGAGCCGTTTGACCCTAGCGCCTTGGCTTCGGTGTCGCTATTTTTGGTCGAGCCATTTTGCGTCATATACAGGTCATCAAGCAAGTGCGCACCCATACCCAGTTTATTGCTTTCTGCCGCAGCGTCGCTGTCTAAATCAAACAGTTTGTCGAGGCTTGAGCCCGATGACTTGGGTATCGTGTGCGAGGTATGGCTCTTCTGTGGTACCAGCGGCAGGTTGCGCAAAAAGTCTTTTAGCTCGCTGTCGGATAAGCGTGACAAGTCTTCGCTGTTGAGCATCGGCATTAAGCGCAGCGCTGTATCCGATTTCAGTGGGCTTGGCTTGTTTGCATAGGCTTGGTAATCGAAGATCAAGGACTGCTGCTCTTCAGTATCGGTGGCGCGGCCAAGCGCCTCGTCTCTGTAAAGGCCGAACATGCTGGCAGAGATCACCTCGCGGTTGCTGGGGTCAGATACGACCAGCAAGGACCGTTCGTCTGGCGAGTCGATGATGCGCGCATAGTTACCAATAATAATGTCTTCTGTCAGGCTGCCGGTAAATACATCGCGGCCTGCTCCGCCAACCAGCATATCGAAACCGGCGCCGCCCGATAAGGCGTCACTGCTACCTATACCGGCCATTAGGGACTGGATATCGCGAATACCTGACTGGGATTGTTTGATGCTAACGAAGTCACCAAAGATCGCATCGGACCCAGCTCCGCCTTCAATCAGGTCAGCTCCGAAGCCACCTAAACCGGTGTCTTTTCCGTCGCCGAGGTAAATTCTGTCGTTGCCACCAGCTGCTGGCGTAACACCATTATCGATTAATGAAATCTGCGAACCGTTTGCGTGGAAGGCGATATGACCTGTATCTGCCAATACCACGTCGTTACCACTCCCAGTATGGACTTCATCGCTTCCCAAACCTCCAAATACGATGTCATTGCCACCACCGCTGTGGATATAGTCCTGTCCCCGCCCATCATTATTGGAGTAGAAATGCTGGACTTTGCCCTCGCTATAGTGGATCTCGCCGGTGTCGGCGAAAATCCAGTCATTGCCATCGCCTGTGGTCACTGTGTCGTTACCCAAACCGGCAAACACGATGTTGTCACCGCTAAGGTCGTTGATCACATCGTCGTCGTTGCTGAAAACCGAACTGGATATTCTGGCTATCTGTACTGTGCCACTCCCATCACGGAGCTGTTCGGCTAATAACGAAGCCCCTGAATAATCCGTTACGAGGCCATCTTCACCAAACAGAATGTCTCGTCCGAGGCCGCCATCGAGTACGTCGTTATCGCTCATGCCGCGTATCAGGTCATCGCCCGAACCGCCAAATATCCGGTCGGTTCCTTGGTGACCAAACAAGGTGTCGTGTCCAGCCTGGCCGTCGATGTAGTCGTTACCCGATAGCCCGTAGATTTCATCATTACCGCTTGAACCAAACAAGGCATCGTCGCCCTGCCCGCCAGTGATGTAATCTTTATCTTCTCCACCATCGACGCGTACCGCCATCGACGAAACGGATGCATCTATATTATCGATGCCCGCTTGGCTGAAGAGCTCCAATCGTCGACGCAAAGGTTCCAGAAGCAAATGGTTGGGATTCGCAAGATCATCTAGCGTGGTAATAGTGATGTTGTCTGCCCCGGCGTTGGTATACAAACTCGTGATCGAGACACTTTGTTGATATACCGAGCTAAGGCTAATGTTGTCGGCACCCTGCCCGGCCCAAATCACCAGATCGTTATCGAAGCTGCCGCCTGTCGCGGTGTAGTTGATATCGCCTAGCGACATGCCCTGAATCTGACCATCGCTGAGCACTACACCGGTATCCGCTACGAGGCTATCGAAGTCACTGACATATAGCGCATTGTGCTCGCTACCCGCGTCAATATTCAAAGTGCCTTGAATGCCATCAAGTACGCCATCGGCAGTGTCCTGCCGTGAAAAACTGCCATTGGCAGTCGATGCAACATGGAACTGGTCACTACCGGCTGCCGCGTTGATATTGGTCGTCGTCCCGGCATTGGTCGACAGCACATTTATACGGTCATTCCCTGCGCCGGTGATGATATTCAGCTCTTCGATACTGTAATAGTTAATACCGTCTGCGCGCTGCGTGAGTGAAACATCACCCGATAGGATATTGTTTTGATCAAGAATCAGCTCCTGATGTTCACCTTGCAGCACCAAAATAAAGCTTGTACCAGCCTTCTTCAGCTGAAAACCATTTGTACCCGGGTAGGTCGAGACTCTGTCGGGTTGATTGTTCGGATTCAGAATGGGGTCAAGCGCAGCAAAAAAGTCTTGTTCGCTTACATTGTTGTTTAAGGTAATTACTTCATCCAAGAGGCCTAACTGGAAGGTGCCCGTTTGCGACAGCATTTCAAGCACAAACACGTTTTGCATCGTTTGCGGCTCGGTTCCACCATCTTGCAGGGTCTGGCTCTCGATTCTTGGCGTAAAGCTGGTCGGAGCGCCAAGCAGTGCACCATCCACTTCAAACCGGGGCATATCAATACCAGCCAAGTCGTTGATAAAGCGAATCTCGTAGGTACGCTGTGGCAATCCGTCTGCAAGCGATAATGAAACCTGAACGCCACCGTTAAAGCCGGGTTCAGTATGCACGGTGTCGATCAAGCTCTGAATGTCAGCCGCCAGTTGGCTTTCTGAAACGTTCCAATCGACGGTGAGTGTGCCATAGCCCGCTAAGCTTAAATCGAAGGTTCCCGAGTCAGCTTGTAAGTAGATCTGCTGTTGCTCCTGAATGCTCGGCATATCGAGCCCTGTCAGCGTATCTTTTGTTAGCTGTGCTGTATTGTCGTTGGTGTCGAGACTGTCGTCGATAGTCAGGGTATCGACTTCGCCATCAGCACCGCTGGGGCCACTATCTCCGATGACGGTGAGTAGTGACATGATCTGATCGAGCTGCTGTGCATCACTGCTTACGACTACGCCATCACTACCAGTTTCGCCGTCGACAAAGGTTTGTCCGGCAATGGTTTTGACGCGCACCTGGTCTTCGCCTGCGCCGCCCATCACGCTAGTTGTGCCTTGATGAGTCGATTCGATAGTCAGGGTGTCGTTACCACTGCCCAGTTCAATATTCAGATTTTCGAGGTTGGCGTAGTGGATACCGCCGAGAATGGTTTCACCTGCAATAACCGTGTCGCCGCCCATGCCAAAACCGGAGAGCCGATTTGCGGTGAGAACCCCCTCGTCGTCTGCCGGGCTGTCGCCGTTGAATATACTCATTACATCTACTTGTGAGGACTCTTCAACCAAGGTGTTGCGGTTTACTGGGCGGAACACATAGCTGTCACTGGCAAGTGGTAGCAGCGGATTGCCATCGCTATCCATCGGCCAGCCATCTTCACCGAACACCGCACCAATAGGACGAATAGTTAACTGGGCACCGCTTACGCTGCCCTCCACTACATCGAAAGACATGCCTTCGAGTGCGCCAGAGACAAACAATATCTCATAAGGGGCGTCGTTAGCGCGCGGGTCAAAACCGGGGTTCTGCAATACGTCCGGGTTATCCGGATCGAAATGTGTTGCACCAGTATCGATAATGTTTAACTCGCCATTGCCGGCTATGCTGGCATCGGCTGTAAGTAAGCCGTCAGCGATGATCCAATTGTTTTCGTCTGGCAGCATATGCGGGTTGTTGATGACCGCTTCTTGGTTGGTACGAATACCGCCGTCGATGGTTAAAGGGCCGCGAATCTGGTTAATTCGCTCTTCCGGAGGTGCGACCACTTTCGCGTCGCCACCGTCGATAACTGCGTCGTCTATAGCCGAAATATTAATGGTAACCGGCGTATCCCAGGCGTCCACCGTAAAGCCGACTAAGCGGCTAAGCGCAGCAATATCAACCTGTGACTGCAAGAATTCAGCATTGCTTGGGTCACTGAAGGCTAAGTCAGCATTATAGCTACGCGCATCAATGGCATTCACATTAATACTATAATCCGCACTTGGTGCTGCGGTTAGCGCTATCTTGTAGCTGTCGTTCATCCAGTTTACATTTTCGTCTATCGCATAAGCTGCATACTGGGAACTGATGTCGTATTCGATCTGATACCGTGTAGTGTCATCAATTGCCCAAGCGCTTGGCGTAGTCGGCGTAACGCTAACCGCACCGGTAAGCGGGTCGAAGCTGGTGATCACTGCCGTTTGGCCAATACCCGTGGCATCATCAAAGCCAGCGCCCTCTGTTATGCGAATTACCATCCCGGTTAAGTCGAAAGCGGAACTGTTAATCGCATGTTCTTGCAACGACACGTTTAGTCGATAACTGCTGCCACCAATGACGCCGGTGTCATAAGTCGGAAGGATATTAGCCGTATTCACCGGCGTTGAGACTTGTGTAGAAGATGAAGTCCAGCTGCTGTTGTTAGTCGACCATTGGAAATAACCAACAACAATAAAGCGTTCGACATTGACCGTACGATGTACTGTTTGGGTCGTTTTAGTGCTGGTTTCGCGTATTTCGTTGGTCTCAACCTGATAACCGGTTTCGATGTAGTAGTCGCCCTCGGTCGTAAAGCCGTATGGCAACTGCGGGTTGTCGCCAATGACCTCAAGCAAAACTGTCGTAGGGTCAGCTGCATTGATCAGACGAAGATACGGTGTCTTAACGATCTGGTGGTACACTTTGGTCGTTTCGTCAACACGAACATAGGTGCTAGTGTTGGTTGTATAACGATATTCGCCACTGACATATTGGGACGACGATGGCGTCGTAGTTGTACTGCTACTGGATAGCGTATCGCTAAGTACTTTCTCTGTGGTTGTCACGGCCTGTTGCAGGTCGAATAAACCGAGGGCCGTACCGGCGTTAGCATAATCAACTTCAACCGTGGCTGAGCGGAGGTTCGTCAGTACGATTGAGGTCGCGCCATCAGCAACCATGGCGACATAGCCGTGAGTGGCCGTATCTTCCATAATCCTATCGCGCAGACCCTGGGCTATCAGATTCAGGTTGGTGTCGCTGCTGGTCGCCGCATAATCAAAGTCCTGGCCGTCGATGGTGACAATCCAGATTTTCCCCTTACTTGGGCTACCCGCCAGGTCAATCTCAGCAGTGCTGTAATGTGAGCGCGTGTCCTGAGTCGCAGCTAATGCGCTTTCAGCATCGGCACGTTGATTACTTAGCTCAGAGATAACAAGGGCGCTGCCATCGTTGCGCTCGACCAACAAGGTATTGCCGGAACTAACAATGCTCAGTGCACTCTCGGCTGTCAGCTGGGTTTCGAACTGACTGGCGATTGCGCTTAGCGCGGGATTGCTCGTAGTGTAATTCTGGCTCGATACAAAACTGCCATCGGTAGCAATGCCTTGGATATCGAGCGTCCAAATATCTCCTGTCTGCACCAGGTTGGGCGCATCAAGGGTAATTAACTGTCCTAGAATTACTGTTTGTGGCAATTCGGCAGTGATTGCCGATACGTTGCCAACTGAGCCTGCTTTAGTAATGACAAGACTAAAGTCACCAGAAAAGCTACCTGCATTAGCGGTAATCCGCAGCTCTTCGGCGGCGTTGTCATACACAAGGTTATACGCTGCGCTTAGGCCAGAGGCCAGATTGTTGTTGATCAGATCCGCGATGCTGGATGCATTCGTTACAAGGTGGCTGGCTATTTCATTTGTTCCATCGAATAAGGTCCAGGTTTCATTGACAACAAACTCGCGGTCATTTGCCAGGTTAATCGTCGCGGTCGCCACATCGGTGTCTGCCGTGCCGGAACCTTGTACAGAGCCTGTATAGCTTGCGCTAGAGACCGAAACGGCCCTATCGCTGCCATCATTAAAGGTGATACTGAGTACATCACCGCTCACGCTAGCACTATAATTGGCAAAGCTTCCACCGCCATTGATCAGTGTTTCCAGCGCTGTGATGTTGGTAAACGCCTGATTAACGCTGGGGCTTCCGCCGCCCGCAGCTGACAAGCTAAAGGTGACGCTGTCCCCTGCACTAACAGGGCTAAAATCAATCGTTGCGGCGACTACTGGTCCAACACTGCCATTGCTGGTTGTAAGCGCATTCGTCGCAGCAACAACCTGAGCATTAAGGTTAAGCGTCGCCGTTTCGTCGTTGGTAGTCAGTGTTACGACCAACTGTTCGCCATTGGCGCTTATCTGATAACTGTCGCTGCCATCATCCAGTGCCGCGAGCTGCTGAGCTAAACCGGTATAGTTAGTATCGCCGTTGGTGCCAGCAACATAAGTACCGGTTAGCAAGCTCGTACCGCCATCACGAATATCCCAGGTTTCACCCGCCGCAAAGGTACCATTCAGGTCAATTGTTTGCGAAATCATATAGCTGTTGGTGTCGGCGATAGTATCGGCTGTATCGCTGCGCGTGACTGAATAGCTCACATTGGATGCGTCGGGATTCGCCCCGGTGTAAATAGTGTCGAAGCTAATCACGCCGCCCGTGGCCGAGGCAGAGCTGTTGACGATGCCGTCACTATTGCGTCCATTGGCATTCGTCAGATTCCGAATCTCGGCGGCCAATGCGGCGGCCACATCGTCGATACTGTCGACCGTATTGCCTGGCGTTGTATAGGTGAAGACCTGACCACTGTGGGTCAATGTCCAGACATCGCCGCCATAAGACCAGTCACCTGTTAGCGCAATGTTCAGCGAATCAGCCGTTACATCGACGCCAGCACTTAGTGTTTTACTGATACCCACATCCACACCGCTGGCATCACCGGTAACCACGAGTACAACGGAGTCTCCACCACCCGTTACAGTTAAGGTTCCGTTTGCCGTATCGGCAACAATTGCTCCACCGGAATTGTCCGCCAGTGCCTGCAAGACTGTATTTCGTGCGACATCGCTTGTAGCTGCATCGTATCTGGCTACTTCGACGCCACCGACTTGAACCGCCCACGAGGAATTCGCATTGGCGTCTCCGGTAATGCTTAACAAGGCGTTGGTGAACGTCTCTGTATAGCTGCCAAAACGCGTTGAACTGGCTGTGGTGTATGGGTTAACAATAGTGTTACCGACGATGGCATCAGGCTCTGTTGCGACGTTGCCTACAAGGGAGCCGTCGTCACCAAGCGTAAACGCCGAACCGGTGGTTGCGCTTACAATGAGACTGCTACCTGAAGCATCTACAGTGACGTTCTCGCTCGCGTCGATCTGTGAATTAACGCTGAGTTCAAGCCCCTCTGCAACTTGATTGATGCCATCACCTGGCTGCGCTGCATAATCGTACTGCATGCCATTAATCGTAATACTCCATAGTTCTCCACTTGCGATGGTATGTGCTGCCGACAGATTCACTGTTGCAGCGGTATACCAGAGCTTGCCATCTATCAGGCTGTTTACTGCATCAAGGTCGCCGGCATTTGGGTTCAGCATGTTGTAGTCGATGCTGAATTGATAGCGATCCACAGACCCGTCTCCGGAACCGGTAATAACCGCATGCGGCGTAGCAGCATCGAGCGTTCCGTCGCCAATTGCGCCGTCGTCAAAGGTAAACCAGTTCGATGCATCGTCAATATCTTGAATCTGGTTATTCAGCGCTTGCTCGGCTTCGTTTTCGAGCACTGGGTCTGGCGTAAATTTCAACTCATCGTAGGCATGATCCTCGATCGAAACCTGCAACTCATAGTCTGCTCCGTCAGGCACACCATATTTATATTGGCGCGCTTCGTAGTCATAGTACCAATTGTATCTACTGCCTACTTCGATGTAGTAGACACCCGCTTCAGTAAGACTGTAGGTCACTTTGTCGTCGTAATAGGAATTGTTAAGCGAGCCGGCATCGGCGCCTGTTCCTCTTGTCCCGATCACGCGCTGATCATCCGATTCTTTAAACAGCTCCAGCTTGCTAACCCAATAAATGGGGTCAGAGACAAATTGACCGCTGGCATAGGAATATTCAAAGCCGTGGTCCATATCGAGGTGCACCGCTACAGCCTTAGGATTGCCAAATTCGTCTAACAGCATGGTGTCGGTGACTTCGAACTTGTAATAGTCCTTGGTTCCTTCGAGTCGGCCGTCGATACTCAGGTGCGGAATTGTCGTTGAATCAACTATCTCGGCATCGTTCTTGATGCTCCACGAGCTGATATCAAGGTCTTGAGCGGTATTACTACTGTTATTCTGGCCATTCTCGCTTATTTGGGAATCGCCTATGGTGCCGATGAAATCGGTTCCGCTGGCATTTAATACTTGCCCTTCGGTGAGTACCGCTGTGCTTGCTTTCTCGGTCACAGTGGTATCACCGCCGCTTTCTAGCACGATAAACTGGGATATTTCTGCATCGCCGATTTTTACATCCAGGGAGTCGGCGAGCAGGCCGTTGTAGCTGGAATCAGATGAAATGACGGTATGCGTCAAACGGCTGTAATGGATGCCTTCAATTTGACCATCGGCTTCATCTACCGCATCGATGATAACCGTTTGTACTCTGTTCCATGCGTTTGCCGCGCTTGAGTCACTTGAGAAGGTCACACTTGCTGGCGAGGTCGACAACTGACCGCTTACGTCAGATATCAGCACGGTTACATCGGCTGTCGGTTGTTTTGACAGCACCAGATCGTAGCTGTTGTAGCCTGCGTCCCAGTTACCTGTTTCGGCGGCAACTAATTCGTGACTGTTAGGTGTGATTACCACATTTGATAACTCGTTATCGATCACCTCTACGGTATAACTTTCTACCGCGATGCCGTCATAGCTATCGCCATCGAGCCCAAAGCCTTCAGTCACTTTATGCTTAATGCTATACGCGATATTGCCTTCGGTGAGACTGTCATCGATGCCTGCTATTTCGATTTCTTGTGGAATAAACCAGTTGGACTTGTCGAATAACAGGGTAATGCCATCGGCCCCGTTACGGCCGTTGAGGGTCACACCTTCTGAGCCTGGGATACTACGGTCACCCAAGGGAGAGGCTTTGGCTTCGAAGCTGACGAATTTCTTCGGTGGGCGAGTAAGTACAACGGCATAAGCGACAGATTGCACGCCTTCGATCACCTTGTAGCTGTCTTGCAGTGGAATAATGCGCACACCTGCTTCGTCGTTATCCATCACGTTCACATCAAGGGTGTTGATAATATCGCTGCCATCGTTATGGGCTATCAAGCCTGAGTGCCCACGCAGGTCGTCGGCGACCACATCGATTGCTTTGCCATCGCTACCGCCCGCGACATTAAAAGTATCACTGCCCAGGCCACCAATGAGTTGGAGGTCGACGCCTTCAGGGGTGCTAAACACGAAGAAGGTGTCGTTGCCTTCCATGCCATCGACCAGTACCTGTTCGATTCCGCTGTAACGAGTCACTCGACCGGCACCATAAATACCTTCATCGGTGATAATGTAGTCGTCGCCGAATTCGGTTCCAAGCACGGTCAAAGTGTCTAGCCCGTCGCCGCCATCAATCAACACAGGCGAGTTCAGCGTGTAGTTTATGAAGTCGGCACCCTGACCGCCATTGATATTGGTGAAGGGTTTATCCGGGTCATTTGGGTCAACTTCGATGAACGAACGTACCACAAAGGTATCACTGTCGTTACCACCAAACAGCGACAGTTCGGCCATGTTACGATAAACGATAAAGCTGTCTTCACCGTCTTCGCCATTCAGCGTAGCCTGCTCACCGATACCATTGCTCAAGAACCCTTTGGTGGTTTCCTGGGTAAAAAAGTACTCTTCTATAGGCAAGCCGGATTGCTCACCGCGTGGTGAAGCATACATTTGCCCGACCTGAAAGGTATCATCCCCAGCCCCCGCAAATACATCGGTAACTATATTGGTGTCATCAAAATAAAAGCTGTCGTTGCCGTCTTCACCATAAATAGTCAGATAGCTAAGCCCGGTATAGTCGATGCGCTCACCAACTTCATCGTCGGAATGGTTGTATAGGTACAGCAAGTTGTTACGTAACAAAAAGGCGTCATCGAACTCGCTTGCGATTACCGTGAGCTGGTTACCAGCAGAACCGGCAACACCGTCGTTGACGTCTTCAATGGTGATGTTTTCGCGGGTTTGCCCAGAGAGTGTAACGGTATACTGATCGGCACCTGCGCCGCCTTCCAAAGAAACTGACAGTGCTTCTGCGGCAGGCAAATTGCCGTTTTCGTCTGCTTCGAGACTGAGAATATTTAGCGTGATCTGATCGGCTTCAGTGCCGCTATCTACGTTGATATTTCCCGTGCCATTGGCTGCGTTAACGCTAAGCGTATCGGCACCCGAACCGGTGAAGATATCCAAGGTACCTATCAAGCCTTCGGTAACAATGTTTAAGGTGTCGTCTCCCCCACCCGTGTTGATCACCAGGTCCTCGACAAATTTGCTATTGCTCATGTCGACAATGTCGCCGATGTCGCGGGTATCGTCCTGGTTAATGTTTAAGGTCAGATTCTCGACCGTCCCGAACCAGAAACCGTGGTTAAGCAGGCCGCCATCGTTCGCGAGATCCAAGGTATCGTAGGTGACCTCGTATAGTTCCCGTGCGACAGAAACAAAGCTTCTGTCGACGTTCACGCTTTCAGTAATGTCTTCACGCAATACAACTTCAAGCGGTACGTATAAGAATGCGTCATCCTGAACAGTCTGAATATCCATATAGCCGATGCGACCGCCGCCGAGGTTAATGCGGGTACCATCTTCTACAGGAGCTTTTATCTCCAAGGTGCTTTGGTTCAACGCGGCTTGGATAAACGCGTCGACGTTTTCTTCGGTAAAGTCTGTAATATTTGCTATAGGCAGGCTCGCGAGCGCGGCTGTGTAGTCAGGGTCGGTATAGAACGCTGCGATGTAGTCGCCCCAGTTGTCAGCCGTAAGGTAGACCCCGCTTTCGAGCAAGTGACTCTTCTCGACGGTGTTCGATACACGATTAATCGCAATTGCCGCCAGTACTTTAGCGCCAGTTTCATTGGTACCCGAGTACGCATAGGTGTAGTAGGACTCATCTAGTGCAGCCAATTGGCGTGCATATTCCTTGAGTAGTTCAATGTCGTTTCCGGCCAATTTGTCGGTTGCGGTACCCGCACCCAAGTTAATATTCGACGCGCCGGGAACCACCGCTCGCAACAAGGCTAGCTGCGGGCTGACAGTATCTGCGGTATTCAATGCATCGGGTGGGCCGAGTATCTCGCTAAGGTCGATACGATCGTTGAACGCGCCCGCACGATTCGGGTCCAGCCAGTTTTCACCGCGCGCGATGTCGCTGGGTGAATACAGCAAGTCCCAATAATAGCGAGTGGATTGGCTGGCTCCTAAAGTAGGAGAATTCTGTTTATAGACCTTCAACGCTGATTCACCAAGGCGCGTGTAGGCTTTGTCGTCGAGCGTGTCCGACACTACGGTCAGGGTCAGGTAGTTTCGCAAGGCGATCAATTGGTCTTGCAGGCCGTCAAAAGATGAGCCGTTGTTAGCCAACAAGAACTCGAGCTGCTCTGAAGCCAAATAACCATTCAAGACATCTAGGGAGAATGTGGCATTGGCATCTGCATATTGGTTACTATCACTCAAATGCAGACCATGCTGAATAAAGTCACCCAAACCCGTAAACCAGGTCTGTCGCTGTGCACCGTCTTCCGCAGTTTCTTCTGCCGCCGCATCAAACCAGTTATATGAGCCCAGATTATCGTTGCTTACCGTCCATACTGTTTGCAGTGCCAGTAACTGCCCTTCAAGCGTAAATTTGATGCCGTCGCTCGCGGGTACTTCTCTATCGATGGAAACATCCAGCGACAAGGATGAAAGTGTATTTTCCAACAGGTCGTGGATGACGTTGATATTGGTTTCTTTGTTGGCGCGAATCAAGGCATCCTGAACATCTTGGTTGCTAATAGCGATGCCATCTGCGGTGGTAATATAGGTACTCGCAAGCCAATCAGCCTGCGCACTGCGTGCCGTATCAACAAGTAACTTCTGGTTGATATAGCGGGCATCTGTTGTGGCCCCGGAGTAGTTATCGATAAACTTCTGTGCGGCTTTCACTTTCAGTGTTTCCATCGGATCGCCGCTGAATACAAACTCCCCCAGTTTCAGGGTTTGTGTGCCTAGGGTAAGGCTTAAGCCATTATCGTCCTGCGCATTTATTTCAATTGCATCATCACCGGCTGCACCGGCGATACGCACCACGCCAGCAATGCGCGACAAATCGTAGCTCTCGGGAATCCAACGTGTTTCTTCACGCTCTGGCAAGGTGTCAAAGCGGTAGGACTGGATTCCGTCTACTTCGACTGACTGCCATTGCTCGACGATGTTGTAAGTCACATCGTTTAATGCTTCTACATCGTAGAACAGAGCCAACATATCGACCAAGAGGTCGCCACCAGTCTGGTTATTGCCATGCGCTCTGACTTCATCAGTACTAATGAAAATGTAGCTCTTATCGCCTTGTTCGACTCCCGTCAGATGATCCATGTAACCTTTGCCTTCTGGAATCTGACTGGTAACAAGGTGTTTACCTTCGAGATCGATCGGGCGGTGAACATGGCCGTGAAGAAAGTCGCCCCACAAGGTATAGCCGAGTGCTTTGTTCAGGTAATCGCTAAACAGAATGTCGTCGATGGACAACAGACCCATCGGGTTCTTGACCCACTTGTCGATCCAGAGACCGCCACCGCCCAGGAGGGCTTGCACACCGGCAAGGTCCAAGGTCTCAGGCATTTGTGCTAATTGGTCTGCCGTCAGATACCCGCGAATTTTATTCCAATCCCTGCCAGAGTTTTGCTTGTATTGGCCTGGCAAATAAGCGAATTTATCGAGAATCGCCTGTGTGTTGTTCTTGAAATTGTCAAAACCACTGCCGTATTTGATCTGGCTGCTGGACGTGGCGTTTAGCCCGGCCCTGAAGTGGTAAAGCGCCGTCGCTAAATTGGTTTCGAGCAGGTTCCAGTAATCGCGGCTAATAATTACTTTAGAGGCGTCTGCTTCGGGGAACCACTTCTTGAAAAAGTCCTGAAAAATGCTAACCATCTTGGCGTCGTCAAGCGCTGCTTTGGCACCTGCAATGCGCTCTTCCTGACTCAATTCATCGTCGAATTTACGTTTCACAAGGCTAATGGTGTCCGGTGTGACGCGCGTAGACGAAGCAAGCAGCTGCTCGATATTCACCTTCTGACCAACGGTGTAGATGGCGCCTGATTTCGGGTAGGTGACGGTAAAGTCCTTTGCCTCACCCCCTATTTGAACGGTATCGTCGCCCGAACCGAGGTTTAACAGGAGACTAAGGCGCTGATCCAAGCCATAAAGCCATACTTTATCGTTACCAGCACCAGTAACAAGCGCAAGCCGTTCGATACCGTCGATACTTTCTAGTTTAATGCCTGCACCATAGAGATACTGCTGGCCGTCGTTATCGGTATAGATGAAAAACTCGTCATCAAATGAGGTACCTGCGATAACAATAGTATCGAAGCCGCTGCCGCCGTATATATTGACCCGGTTGTTTTCGACATAATCGATCAGGGAGTCATTGTCATTAGCCTCGATAAACCCGTCTTCGTCACCCGCTGCCGCGTTAATAGTTGAGCCAGCTATTTCGCGCGTTGTCTTGCTGCCAGTCGTATCGGGGTTAAGTTCCAAATGCGCTTTCAGGAAGAAAGTGTCGTCTCCCGATTCGCCATACAGATTAAGTACACCGACGTTGTGGTTTACTTCGAAGTAGTCGTCGCCTGAGCCGCCAAAGAAGTCAGCATTAAAGCTCACGCCCGAGGTAATGCCCGGCGCGTTCGGGTCGCTGCTATCGACTATCTCAACTTCACGTCCATCACTGACGACAGTGGTGGTTTTTAGTACGCGGCCAACGAGGAAGTTATCGCTACCTGCATCACCATAGACCTTAACTGCTGCGGCAGTATCGTCGACGATAAAGGTATCGTCGCCTTCGCGGCCGCGCGTAACTACTTGTTCAAGAGTAAAGTTGTAATAAACCCGCTGGAAATCCCCAATAGTGCTTAAATCGGCTGACGCGCGCGTTTGTGCTGCTGCATCGGCAAGGTCAGCCGGGTCAGTAAAGAGGTTATAAGACTGAGTAACGCCATCCTGTTCGACTTCGTATTGCGGTACATTACTCAGCGTCACCGAATAGAAATTGTCGTGACGGTCTGTAGCCGCATCAACTAACTGAATAACCCACGGGTCTTGATCGGTACCCGCGCCTCGTATACTGGCGCTGGCATCGAAGACCTGTATAGCTGTTTCAAGTTGATTTCGGAATTCTGTAATCTGTTCGCTTTGGCTGCTTGGTAAAGACGTGGTATCGAAGGTGAACTCCGACACGCTGCCGTTATAGTTAAGTGTGACGCTGCGCTCGGCAGAATCCAGATCAACTAAATCGGCGGGCCACTCACCACGACGGAAAAACAACTGCTGCTGGTTGATCGGATTATCAAACATTGCATCAACATTGGGAGCGCCTGCGAGTAAGGCGTCGGCAACGTTGTTTTGCAAGCGCTCGACGATAGCGGTCTGCAAAGCACTTACTTCGGTATTACTGTTTGCTGCTTCCAGGGCATAGAACTCACCCGCATTCTGGTCAGCATCGACCAATACGATCTTCCAGGGTTTAAGCTCGGTACCTTCACCTGAAACAATCACATCTTGAATGCCATCAAGCGCCTGTAGCGCGGCTTCAATCGCCTTGCGTTGGTCCAACAATCGCGTCTGGCCGACAGGCAGATCGACATTTATCTCTTCAGTCGTTTCACCGCGATAACTAAAACGTAGCGGCGAACTTACACTGGTATAGCCGACAAGGTAATCTGAACTGGAGTCAATGACGTCGAGATGAATGGTATCGTCGGCCGCGCTGCCCTGTATTTCCAGGGTATCGGCACCAAGTGCGCCACTATCAGCAATACGCACATTAGAGCTTTCACCCAGTTCACCGCTAAGCGTCGTGGTGTAACGATCTCCGCCTTCGGTGCCATCGAGGATGGCGTCTTTGGTAAAGTTGCCGGTGGCAAATACATCGGTGTCTGCACCGCCATAGAGTATAAAGCTTTCGAACAGCTGCACGTCTTCGAGTTCGACGACCTGACGCTCACCTGTATCAACGCCGGTTTCAGTGATTTTAGCTGTCTTTTGCTGGTAGGTGATGCTCAACGCGATATCGCTTAAGCTGAAAGAACCACTGCGCGCTTCGAGCAAAACATCGCCAATGCTGCTTTCGTCGCCGATGAAAATATCGACCCCTTCGTTTCCGCTTACGCGATCGGAGCCCGAACCCATTTCAATTCTGTCGATGAATTTACTGCCAACGATCCAATCGTTACCCTCGCCGCCGATCAAACCGAGTTCAGCTACCATATTCGACAAGAGTATATCGTTGCCTGCAACGATGTCGGGTGAGTTAGGTACCAAGCCTGCAAGCAATGTATCGTTGCCTTCACCGGCATCAATGTTCAGTATGTCGTTTACTGAACTATTGCCTTCTAATCCCAGTGCGGCTTCTTCGGTCGAAGCGACGCGGCTTAAGGAGCGCAAATTAATGGTCACAC
This sequence comes from Oleiphilaceae bacterium, assembly GCA_041624095.1. Lineage (GTDB taxonomy): Bacteria > Pseudomonadota > Gammaproteobacteria > Pseudomonadales > Oleiphilaceae > PZPK01. Next base: position 4,159 of record JBFJVR010000001.1, on the reverse strand, counting down.
CATCGTCGGCCAAGCCTTCGCGAGTATGGGTGATTTGCATGACGCCATACTGAATTTGCTCAGCATCGCCCTGCCCCTTATTGAGGATCTGATTGCCAATCAGGAAGTGATCATTCGCATCGGAGCCGCTAATGGCGATCTCATCGACGCTCCCGTCAACGACAGTTCGTGGGTCGAGGAACCAATCCTGCTCGCCTGTTTTGACTGCTTGGCCACTTGACTCATCAATTTCCCAGACGTCTTTCAGTAAGGCGCGCGGCACTTGACGCTCGATAATTTGAACGGCGTTAATAAAGGTCTCGCCACTGTTGGTATTGAGCTCAAAGTCATAGACCGCTTGTTGGCTCAAATTTGTTTGATCAAGTTCGACTGACCAGGTCTCACCGCCTAGGCGCTCTATGGTTTTAACTGCGTCTGCAACCGCGGCATTATCGATTGTGTTGTTGATTGCTTGCCACGAAAGTACCGGGTAGCTTTGACTGCCATCACTCGCGGGGTCAATCAGTGTGATTGTCCATGACGAAGCATCGACCTCAACCATGGCCTGAGTGACTAAACTCAGCGATTCCAACGCTGTTTTTACTTCGTTTGCAGACGCATCGCGATAAATGTAAACGGTTTCGTCGCCTAAGCTTAGCGCCAGGGTTTCTTCCACAAGCGGCAGATTGATCTGCTGTACACTATTGTCGGTAATCGTTTTAAATTGTGCAGCTGCGGCCGACTCTACTGCACCATTGATGCTGTAATACAGCGGGAGTGCAGTATCTGCAAAGAAGGTAATCGCCCAGTCTGATCCGGCATTAATGGTCTCTACCTTTACCGAGGACACCGCGAAGCCCTGACTACCAGCATGTGCGAGCAATTGCTGTTGTAATTTAGCAGCGGAGAAGTTGGCCGGAACGGTGATCTCAAGTTGTGAACCAGCATCCAGCCCGGCTCCAAATGCCAGCGTCAGGTTATCGCCCGCGCTAGCAACCGGGACGACAAAGCCATTGCTTACTGGTACAGAGCTGATAATGTCAGCTTGCTGACTCCCTAGTACAACTGGCGCGATGGCAAGCGCGAAATATTCGCTTTCGCCGTTCGGCATAACAATACTGAGCTGCAAATAACCGGCAGGGTCAGCGCTAATTTCGGCATTAAGCTGAGCGTCTTCCAGCACATTGATGCCAGCGAATAAGCCAGCAAGATCATCAGCCGTATATTGAACCGGAAAGTCGGTATCGCTTTCGGCACCTGATAACTGAAAAGGAGTAAGGTCGATGACAGCTGATTCGCCGTTGTAACTGACTTCTATCTGGTCAAAGCCAAGCGGAATTGCAACGCTTTGCTGGGAGTAATCAAAGGCGACAAGTTCAAGGCTACGCGACTGGCCAGTCAAACCCGGTAGGTCAAAATTGAGCGTTAGAGCTGGGGCTAGCGCACCCTTGAAGTCAATTACCCAACCATCGACGACTTCACTAAGCGTGACATCATTGGGATCAATCGTAAGTGCAGGTGTACTGGCTGCCGCAGCGAACTCTTCAGCTGTAAGCCCGTCGCCCAGATAGATATCACTATTCTGGTCGTCATAGCTCATGCTTAGGCTTGAGCCTGCAAACTGCAGGTTACTGGTGCCCGCTTGGGACAAATCGGGTAACAACAGGCGCGTGTTATCAAGTGCTTTACTAAGCGGCGTCAGACCCAAACCTAGTTTTTCGGCCAAACCAATCTGTTCCGGAAGGTCATAATGCAGCAGGATCTCGCCGGGTGACGCAGTCAAAAGTGAAATACGCCACGCAGAGTTTACCAAACTAACATCAATGTCGGCCTCTGCGAGGCCCAAACCATTGGCGATCGACGTTTTGCTTGTACTTAGATCGGATGCGTCAAGTGTAATATCCGTTCTGGGTCCATCGTCGACTTGAAGTTGTACATTAAGTGCTGAACTCAGGTCGGGCAATTGCAGGTCTGTTCCGCTTAGCGAAACGGACTGCCCCGGTAGGTCATAATGCAACAGCACACTCGGTGCCGGACCGGTCAGGAAGGTAATATTCCAGACGCCATCAAAGACATTCACGTCGATATCGGCTTCGGCCACCCCTAAGGCATTGGCGATTGAGGTCTTACTTGCACTGATATCTGCAGAATCGATAGAAATGTCTGTTGCCGGGCCACCGTCGACTGCGAGCATTAAATTACGCAAAGAACTGAGGTCAGGCAGTACCAATGTACTCGCATCAAAGAGACCTTCAAGCGTCGCGTCTTCGGCCAATAAGCTTCCCTGCTGCCATTGAGATACCAGCACCAAAGGCAATGAGGTTCTGGACGCTACGGCTTCGAGGCCGATAGTCAGGTCGTCATCGAGGTTTGCATCTTCGACGCTCAAGGTCCACTCACTGGAGCTACCGCTGTCGGCGATAACGTTGATATTTACCCCGCTGACTGAGCCTAAAGCAGCAACAAGCGCATCCCGTGTTGTACTTGGGTCGACGCTAAGCGAAACCGCAGAATCGCCAACATAAAGCTTTATTTGGCCTTCAGTAATGTCTTCGTGAGACAGGCTTAGTCGTGAGCCGACTAAGCTGCCCGACTCATCGCCAATATAAACAAGGGTTTCGCTGTCGCCGAGACTCACTGGGTCTGGCTTAAAACGGCTGTCGGTAGACAATTGCAAGCTCGATGAGAGCGCTCCTGCAACTTCGATCTGCCATCGCGTGCCATCGTATGCCACTGAAGACTCTAGCCCGGTTAGTGCTTTCACTTGCTGCGTCATCGCCGCAAGCAGTGCAGCGTTGTTATCGGCACTATCAACAACGACATGTCGGGATTTATCTTCTGCGCTTAGAGTAAGCTCACCAAAGTTAATCGACTTATACAGCCCGTTGTAAAACACGTGAACTGCAGTATCGTTGGCACCAATGGTCGAGTCAGAAAATTCGTAAAGATTAAAGGCGTTCGAAGCTACAGATTCGCTAAAGCTCCACACCGGCAAGCCATCGCTACCCGTGCTACTGGTGATGGTGACCCGCTCCATGCCTGCAAAGTTACTAAGCAGCGTTTTCAATTGTGCCGTGGCTGCTGTCCAGTCTGGCGCCTGATCGAATACTTCAGCCTCTGTGATAGCCGCTGCCACCAAGTCGTGAACTGGCAATAAGCTCTGAGCGGAGGTGCCTGATTGCAGCTTGGCGGTTTTCATCCATTCCGCCCAAGTCAACTGCCCGTCGAGCATCGCAGTTTCTATAAATAAGGAGGGCGAGCCATCATCGTTGAAAGCATGCTCCCATATTCCATCGCCCGCCGCTTGCGCACGGACAAAAGCTTGCAACAGGGCGCTGTCGGCCTGCTTTAATACCTGCCCGGCGAAGGCCTGAGTCTGGTAATGGTAGGCGAATTGTTTTGCCCCGGCAGAGTCCACCTGAATGGTCCACGGAGCACCACTTAGGGCATCGTCTAGTTCGGATACTGACACCGAAACATTGTCAAAAGCGGCGTTAATCGTATCGACTACTTCGACGCTGCTCATCCAGCTGTAGATTTCGACTGAATTGAGGCTACTCATGCCATTCTGCAGGGCATCTGTGTTGTAACCGTAAAACAGCGTAACTCGGTCCAGGCCATTCGCCAGGGAAATTTCCTGGGTAATGTTGCCATCTCTTTGTACTGCCGCGACAAACTGATCTTCAAGAATAGGCTGGCCGTTCTCATCAAATTGCTGGCTGCCGCTTTCAAGAGATACCTGATAAAAATACCCACTACCACGCAGTATGTCACCATCACCGTAAGCTTCACCGGCTACTTTCTGGCGTGCGTCCAGACCGCTGCGAGTAAGAGCTACATCGGCATAGGCAGTCTGCGAACCCGCGGCGTCGTTGTAGGTGACTTTTAATAGCGCATAATTGGCATTATCGTCCGTCTGAAAGCCAAATTCGTCGACACTGATGACCTTGCGCTGCTCTCCCAAATGCGTGATTTGCTGCACGGTAGCGGCGTTGTTCCCCAGTTCAGCTGGCTTAAGACCGGCGAGCAATTTAAGCGCGTCGTTCAGGCTTTGCTCGGAATTGTCAGCGACAAACTGATAGCTGACATTGTCGACCGTTACGGTATAAAAATACCCGTTTCTGGCTGAGTCGAATTGACTGCTCAGGGTTTTACCCATATAGCTGAGCGTGATGTCGCG